>JBAPMC010000196.1:0-9171 GCA_049278415.1 Solirubrobacteraceae bacterium | reverse complement strand
ATCACCCGTCGAGCCGTGTTCGCTAGAGACGGCTGGACCTGCCAGTACTGCGGGTCGCGCTCCAACCTGACCGTCGATCATGTGATCCCTCGCTCCAAGGGCGGAACCTCGAGTTGGGACAACATCGTGGCGTCCTGCGCGCCGTGCAATCGACGCAAGGGAGACATGCTGCCGCGCCAAGCAGGAATGCATCCGCGGCACAAGCCGCGTACTCCGCGTGCCGAGATCTTCATCCACGTCGCCAGCCCGACAATCCCAGCGGCCTGGCGGCAATATTTGCCCGCTGCGGCTTGAGGCGCCTTCCAACGTCTCCAATAGGGTTTGCGCAGGCGTAGCTGTCGCTCGGAAGACGGTCCTTAAAGCACGAGGGGCGCCCTCGACTGGACGCCCCTCGCTCTCAACTGTGCTGGACACGATCGCGCCGGTTTCGCATAGCCAAGTGCGCCGGGTGGCGCGACTGGACGCTGCGAGCCGGAGGGACAAGTCCGGCGACCTACGCGATGGTGGCCCGGGTTGGATTCCGCTAGGCGGGTCCAGCCGAGTGCTTCGGCCTAACGGCCGGCCACCTCCAGAGTCCCGCAAATACTGTCAGCCAACGTAGGACCACCTCCTTTCTCTGGTATGAGAAATGTAGCGGAACAAGCTGACGGTGTCGATCGGGTCAGTTCGCTGAGCCCTCTGCTGCGTCATCGGGAGGCGTTGGGTCCTCTTGCGAAGCGTCGCCGTTGGCTGGCGAGATGGGTGGCTGGGTCATATCGAGCTCCAAACCCTCTTGCTCCCCCTGGCTCTCCTCAGGCTCGCCGCTGTCGACAACCAAGGCTACTGCGCTCACAACGTCCTCATCCTTGAGGTTCATCACACGCACTCCAGTGGCTGAGCGACCTTGCTGGGAGATCCCGCCAGCGGAGGTTCGTTGGACCATGCCCCCGACGCTTATGAAAACCAGCTCGTGATGCTCTCGCACAACCAATGCACCGGCAAGCTCTCCCTTTTGCTCGGTTAGACCGATTGTCTTGACGCCCTTTGCGCCGCGATTCGTCTTGCGGTATTGGCCGATTTGCGTGCGCTTGCCATAGCCGTTCTCGGTGACTACAAGCAGATCCATGTCGTCGCGGGCGACATCCATTGAGATGACCTCCCCCCGCTCGCCGACGTCCATCCCGCGCACACCTGTTGTATCGCGTCCCATCGAGCGAGCGTCAGACTCGGCGAAGCGCACAGTGAGACCGGCGCGCGAGACCATGATGACCTCATCCTCCGATTCCACACCGCGCACCGCGAGCAGCTCGTCGTCGTCGCGGATGTTGATCGCGATGATCCCGTCCGCCTTGATCGGCGTGTTGTAGGCGATCAGCTCGGTCTTCTTGATGGTGCCTTTGCGCGTTGCGAACACCAGGTACTTGGTCTCTGTGAAGTCGCGTGTCGAGAGAACCGCCTGCACTCGCTCGCCCTCGCGCAACGGCAGTACGTTTACGAGCGCGCGGCCCTTCGCGGTACGCGACGCCTCAGGCAGCTCGTATACCTTCGAGCGATACACCTTGCCGCGGTTGGTGAAGAACAGCAGGTAGTCGTGGGTCGAGCAGATGAACAGGTGCTCGATGAAGTCTCCGTCCTTCATGTCCATGCCCGTGATTCCGCGCCCGCCACGCTGCTGCTGGCGATAGGTGGCGAGCGGCAGCGACTTGATGTAGCCGGTGTTGGTAATCGTGATCACCATCTGCTGGTCGGCTATCAAATCCTCGATGTCGATCTCGTCCTCGGAGTGGCTGAGCTCGGTTCGCCGCTCGTCGCCGAAGCGCTCTGAGATCTCGCCCAGCTCTTCCTTGATGACGGCGAGCACTCTGCTCTCATCTCCGAGGATCGCTCTCAGCTCGGTGATCCGCTCAGTGACGTCGGCGTGCTCCTGCTTGATGGCGTCTGCCTCGAGTGCCGTGAGCTGGGAGAGGCGCAGGTCGAGGATCGCAGTTGCTTGGATCGGGCTCAGATCAAAGCGCTCGACGAGCTGCTCGCGGGCGGCTTCGCGGTCACGCGATGCGCGAATCAGCTCGATGATCGCGTCAAGGTTCTCCAGGGCTACCAGTAGCCCCTCGAGGATGTGGGCGCGCGCCTCCTTCTCCCTCAGCTCGTGCTTAGTGCGCCTTACGATCACCTCACGCTGATGGGCCACATAATTGTGGATCACCGCTCTCAAGTTCAGTGTTCGCGGCACGTTGTCCACGAGCGCCACCATGTTCACACCGAAGGTGGTCTGCATTGAGGTGTGCTTGTAGAGCTTGTTCAGCACGACCTTCGGGATCACGTCGCGCTTGAGCTCTATCACCAGACGCATGCCGCGCTTGTCCGACTCATCGCGCAGGTCGGAGATCTCGGGGATCTTCTTCTCGTGCACGAGATCGGCGATCTTCTGGATCAAGCCACCGTCGCCGCCCTTCTTCACCATGAACGGCAGCTCAGTGACGACGATCGCCTCCTTGCCCTGCCTTAGCGGCTCGATGTGCGCCTTGGCTTGCACGCGCACACGTCCGCGGCCAGTTTCATAGGCGTCGCGGATGCCAGCACGGCCCAGGATCACTCCGCCTGTTGGGAAGTCGGGACCCTTCACGTGCGCCATCAAGCCCTCAACATCGATCTCGGGATCGTCGATGTAGGCCACGGTTGCGTCGATTACCTCACGCAAGTTGTGTGGCGGGATGTTCGTGGCCATGCCCACGGCGATCCCCGATGAGCCATTGACGAGCAGGTTGGGGAAGCGGGCTGGCAGCACCAGCGGTTCCTGGCGAGAGCCGTCGTAGTTGGGCACGAAGTCGACGGTGTCCATGTCCAGGTCGCGCAGCATCTCGGTCGCGATGCGAGCCAGGCGGGCCTCCGTATACCTCATCGCGGCTGCCGGATCATCATCCACCGAGCCGAAGTTGCCCTGGCCGTCGACCAGCTCGTAGCGCATCGAGAAGTCTTGGGCCATCCGAACCAGCGTGTCGTAGATGGCGGAGTCTCCGTGCGGGTGATAGTTGCCCATCACCTCGCCCACGATCTTGGCGCACTTCGCATAGGAGCGGGTAGGACCAAGGCCGAGCTCGTTCATTGCGTAGAGCACACGCCTATGCACGGGCTTCAAGCCATCACGGACGTCGGGCAATGCGCGCCCGACGATTACCGACATGGCGTAGTCGAGATACGCCGTGCGCATCTCGTCCTCGAGAGCACGTGGCTCTACGTTTCCTCCACTAAGGGTCTCAGGCGTAGCCATGCTGGATTACCTCCTCAGACGTCTAGGTTGGCAACGGCACGGGCGTTGTCTTCGATGAACGCGCGCCGCGGCTCGACCTGGTCGCCCATCAGCATCGAGAAAGTGCGGTCGGCTGCAGCCGCATCCTCGAGTGTGACTTGGGCGAGCGTGCGGCTCGCGGGGTCCATCGTCGTTTCGGCGAGCTGCTCGGCGTTCATCTCACCGAGACCCTTGAAGCGCTGCAGCTTGACGCCCTTCTGCGCAACCGTCATGACGGCGGAGCGCAATGCCTCGAATGATGGCGCGCTCTCATGAGCGTCACCCAAGCGCACCTCAAAGGCGGGTGTACCGGCCATCTCGATCAGCTGACGGTGCACCGACGCGAGCTGGCGGTACTCCTGTGAATCGAACAAGCTGCGCTTTATGCGATGAGTGCGCGCAAAGCCGGTGCGCGTCTCAACCGCCTTCACACGTAGTTCCAGCGGATCCTGCTCAATAAGCTCAGTGGCATGGGTCTCGCCCTCCAGTCCCTCGCGCGAGAGGAGCTCGATCGCGCCCTCGGCGCTTATCACCTGGTCGCCGAGCAGCGATGACTCCTCGAGGAATTGCACCATCTCGTGACCGTGCACGGCGCGTAGTGATGAGGACCAGCCCTCGTACTGCTTCAAAAGCCTGATAAAGCGCTGCCAACGCGTATCGGTGAGCTTGAACTGGGTGCCGTGGCGGTCGAAAACCGCAAGCTTCTCCCACTTGTCGGCAAGCAGCGTGTCCTCGAGCTCATGCTCCTTCTCGATATAGCGCTCGCGACTGCCCTGCTTGATCTTGTAGAGCGGAGGCTTGGCGATGTAGACATAGCCAGCTTCGATTAGATCCTGCATCTCGCGGAACAGCAACGTGAGGACAAGCGTCCTGATGTGTGCGCCATCGACGTCCGCGTCGGTCATCAGGATGACCTTGTGATAGCGCGCGTTCTCGATGTTGAACTCATCGCGCACGCCCGTGCCGATCGCTGTTATGAGCGCTTGGACCTCGGTGTTCTGAAGCACCTTGTCGATACGGCTCTTCTCGACGTTGAGGATCTTGCCACGTAGTGGGAGCACCGCCTGGGTGTTGCGGTCACGGCCCTGCTTGGCTGAGCCGCCAGCGGAGTCACCCTCGACCACGAACAGCTCCGCGAGACTCGGGTCTTTGACAGAGCAGTCGGCGAGCTTGCCGGGCAGTGTTGAGTTCTCAAGCGCCGACTTACGGCGGGTTAGGTCGCGGGCCTTGCGCGCCGCATCGCGTGCACGCTGTGCCTGCACGGCCTTTAGGATCACCGCGCGGGCCTCGCTCGGATTCTCCTCAAGGAACTCAGACAGGCCTGCGTTGACCATCGACTCAACGAAGCCAGCCATCCCCGGATTGCCGAGCTTGGTCTTCGTCTGACCCTCGAACTGGGGGTCACGCAGCTTGACCGAGATCACCGCAGTCAATCCCTCGCGGGCATCCTCCCCGGAGAGATTGTCCTCTTTGTCCTTGAGCAGACCGTGGTCGCGGGCGTACTTGTTCAGCGTGCGGGTCAGCGCCGAGCGGAAGCCCGACATGTGCGAGCCGCCCTCGCGCGTGTTGATGTTGTTGGCAAACGAATGGATCGACTCCTGGTAGGAGGAGTTCCACTGCATGGCCACCTCGACAGCCCCCTCCTCGCTCTCCCCTGAGAAGAACACGACCTTGCGATGCACCGTGTCCTTGTTCTCGTTCAGGTAGGACACGAAGTCCTCGATCCCACCCTCGTACTGGAACTCGGCGGAATGACCTTCCCCGCGCTCGTCGACGATCGAGATCTTCAAGCCACGCGTGAGAAAGGCTGTCTCGCGCAGGCGCTCCTCGAGCGTGTGGAAGTCGAAGTCGAGCGCCTCGAAGATGTCAGCGTCGGGGAGAAAGGTGACGGTTGTGCCGGTGGCATCGCCCTTCTCAAGCGCATCGCCCTTCTCAAGCGCGTCCTGCGGGACGCCCCGCGCATAGTCCTGCATCCAGTTGAAACCGTCGCGGCGGATCTCCACTCGCAGTCGCTCTGAGAGCGCGTTGACGACGGACACGCCGACACCGTGCAGACCACCGGAGACCTTGTAGCCACCGCCGTCGCCGAACTTGCCTCCCGAGTGCAGAACCGTGAGCACCACCTCGATCGCCGGCTTGCCCTCCTTCTCCATGACCGCCACAGGGATTCCGCGGCCGTTGTCAACAACCGTGATCGAGTTATCCGGGTGAATCTTGACAGACACCTCTGTGCAGAAGCCAGCCAGAGCCTCGTCGACAGAGTTGTCCACAACCTCGTACACAAGGTGGTGCAGGCCCATGATGCCCGTCGAGCCGATGTACATGCCGGGGCGCTTGCGGACGGCCTCCAGGCCCTCGAGAACAGTGATGTCCTGTGCGTCATAGCTGGCGTCGCCCCCCATCACTGGGTCGCTGGCTCCGCCCTTAGTGGCAGGCTTGATCTGCTAGCTTGATGTGTCGGTCGCCAATGATCCTCCGATGACGCAAGAACGCCCCGGAATCCAGGTGGTCTAAACCTCGGTCCGGGGCGGGGAATTTGTTTGCAGAACGATAGCACAGCGACCCCCTCAAGCGACCCCCGGTGTATTGGCGAAATGCCTGCAAATAAGCCAAAACTTGCCCCTGCTGCAAGCCTTCGAGCATCCCATTTGCGGAGATCGCCTCAGACTCCCCCGGCGAGGTTCTCGCCAGTGTCAGCCGGTACGGCAGCGAAGCTTGTGCACGAGCTCCTCGCCGAGCGTCTTATTGAGGCGCTCCACCAGCTCGGAGCTCATCAGATCGAGCTCGGCAGCCCATACCGCGTCGGTACAAGTGATTGTGAGCACGCAATCGCGCTCGGCCGTGGGCCGGCCCGCCTCGGCGATCACTGCGCCAACCGCCTGCTCCCACACCTGCTGTACCCGGGCGAGCACGGTCGCAGGCGCCAGTGCCGTCGTCAGTCCCTCCAGCGCAAGCGAGAAGGGGCGGGGCGCTGGCCTGCTCACGCGGCGATCGCTTCCTGCAAGATGGCGCCTGAGGAGATGCGCAATCGCGTGACCGCAGCCTCACCGGAGCCGGGCACATGGGCAAGGTCTGTAGTGGCTACAACGCTCTGCCCGCCGCTGCAGAGCTCCTTGGAGAGCAGCTCTCGACGCGTGACATCGAGCTCGCTCATGACGTCGTCGAGCAACATCAGCGGCACTTGGTCGCGTTCACGCGCCAGCACCGAGCGCTCAGCCAGCAACAGCGAGAGGAGAGCCAGGCGCTGCTCTCCCTGCGATCCGTAGGAGCGCAGCTCGCGACCATCGCGCAGAATCGCCAGCTCGTCGCGGTGTGGTCCGTGTGTGGAGAACCCGCGTTGCAGATCGCTTGCAAGGCGTGCCTCCAGCTCTGCGATGAAACCCTCCACGTCAGCGGCCTTCGAACGCGGGCGGTACTCCAACCGCGGCTCGCCGCTCAACCCCAGCTCGACGGCTCGCTCCGCAAAAGGCTCGGCGAGCATCGACACCACAGTCGCACGATCCTCGCGCAGCCCAAGCGCGTGGCGGGCTAGCTCTAGGTCCCAACTCGGAAGCGTCGCTCGAGAGGCGCGAGAGGCGCGGATGCCCGCAATCAGCGCATTGCGTTGTGCCAGTGCACGGGAGTAGTCGCGGCGCGTTGCCACACGGGGCGGCCACAAAGCTGCGACAAGTTGGTCGAGGTGAGCCCGACGGAGCGATGGAGCCCCCTTGAGCAGTTCGAGGCGATCGGGGGAGAACACACTCACAAGCGGCCTCTGCTCCACGTCAGCCAGGCGCTCAACGGGGGCTCCATCGGCCGTCATGTGCTTGGGGGAGCCTGGCTGGAATCCAACGGTCAGCTCATGGTGGCGACCGTCATCACAAAGTCCCACCACTACGCGTGTAGCTTGCGCTCCAAAGCGCACCAACTCGCGCTCAGAGCGAGTGCGCTGCGAGTAACCGGTGCAGCCGAAGTAGAGCGCCTCCAGCAGGTTGGACTTGCCGGCGCCATTGGGACCATGAACGACGGTCAGGCCAACGCCGAGGTGAGCTTCCGCGCGCGTGTAGGTGCGGAAGTCGCGCAGTTGCACCTTGAGAACCTGCACTTCACCTACCTACACATGGCCCGTGAAGTCATCGCCAAGCAAGTCAAGCCAGCAGGTTGCGTCGCATGCTAGGCACGTGGGCAAACGAGAACGCGGAGATGCGCCAGCCATAGCTTCACGTGTTGAGCCTAATCGGCATGATCAAATACACGAACTCGCCACCATCGGGTGACTCGATCAAGCCGGGGCGCAGCGGACTTATCAGCTTCAGCACCAGCTCCTCTGACTCGACGCTCTCCAAGCCGTCCCGCAGAAACTCAGGATTGAAGCCAATCTCAAACGGCTCGCCGGAGAAGGGCACAGGCAACATCTCGCTAGCCTCGCCAACGTCAGGGGTTTGAGCCGATACCGTCAGCTCACCCTCGCTGAAGCTCAGACGTAGAGGGGCGTTCTTCTGCGCCAGCAGACTGATGCGCCGTACGACATCGGCCACCTCAGCACTGGAGAGACGGAGCTCGTACTCGACCGACTCAGGCAGCAGCTGACGATAGTTCGGGAACTGACCATCGATCAACCTCGAGGAGAGCACGATGTCGCCGACCTCGAACACGACCTGGTTCTGGCCGAGGCTAACCGTCAGCTCCGGCTCCTCGGAGGACTGAGCGATGCGCGCCAACTCCTGGAGAGCACGAGCTGGGACGTTCGCCTCTATCGCACCAGCCAAGGCGGAATCCAAGTTAGCGTGCTTGATGCTCAACCGGTAGGAATCGGTTGCAACCATCGTCAAGTCCTGCCCGCCGGCGGAGATCAGCACACCTGTAAGCACCGGTCGCGTCTCGTCTTTGGAGGCAGAGCGCGATACCTGCAGAGCCGTGTCAACGAAGGCTTGTGTGGGCAGCGTCATGCGGGTGTCCGCATCCGGGGCCGGCAGTGTTGGGAAGTCCTCAGAGCGCAGTGTGCGCAGGTGGAACTTCGCTGAGCCAGAGATGAGCTCGACATCTTGCTCGTGAGATCGCAGCTCGAGTGTGACCGTCTCTCCCGGAAGAGAGCGCACGACTTCAAGCACAAGCCGGGCTGGCAGTACCGCGGAGCCGGGCTGCAGGATTTCTCCCGCAAGGGGCACCCGTAGTCCAACCTCCATATCGGTGGCAAGCAACAAAGGCTGCTCGCCGGTGGCTGAGATCATGACGCCCGAGAGAGCTTGGACGGAAGCACGCGAAGAAGCGACACGTGTCGCTGTTTGCAACTGAGTAAGAAGCTCAGTTGTTGAGAGGGAAAGCTTCACTTATGCACCTAGATAGGTCTATAGGTTTAGTAGGGGCTGTGGGACTGTGGGTTTCGGGAGATATGCAAGGAGATACATGGGTTGTGGTTGTGGGGATGCTGTGGGTAGAACCGTAGAAGTGTTTCAAGCTCGTCGGTCAGTAGGTTGGCGTGCTCAGGCGGGAGCGCAACTCTTCTACGGTGGTGCGAGAGGAGACGTTTGCGGACATTCGCTCCTCCGTTCGTCTCCAGGCATGCAAGACGGTCGTATGGTCACGTCCCCCAAACTCTCTTCCGATCGCAGGCAGTGATTCTTGGGTGAGCTCTCGTGCAAGGTACATAGCTACCTGGCGAGGCCAAGCCAAACGGGCGGTTCGCCCAGCTGAGACGAGCTCCTCGCTGGATATACCGAACTGCTCACAGGCAGCTGCCTTGATCTCCGCGATCGATCGTATGGGCAGCTCTGGCTTTGGGTAGAGACCGTCGAGCACCTCCGTGGCCAGGGAAGCGCTCAGTGGACGACCGGTGAGCGAGCTGAAAGCCACGACTCGGATGAGGGCTCCCTCAAGTGCACGCACGTTTTGGGTGATCCGCTCAGCTATAGCCTCTAGTGCATGCG
>JBAPMC010000195.1:0-9338 GCA_049278415.1 Solirubrobacteraceae bacterium | reverse complement strand
ACACCGTCCTGCGTCGCCAGCTCGGAGAGCTCCTCGCGCCCACCCCCGGCCACGAGCCCGATGCAGCCTTGGGGAAGACCCGCCTGCACGGCGGCCTGCGAGGCGATCGAAGCGAGCACAGCGTTGGAGTGGGCTGCAGTCGAGGAGCCGCGCAGGACGATTGCGTTGCCCGACTTCAAGCACAGTGCGGCAGCGTCGATCGTGACGTTCGGACGCGCCTCGTATACGACGGCGATCACACCTAGGGGCACACGCACCTTGCGCACATCGAGACCGTTTGGCAGACGACAGCCGTCGATCACCTCGCCGACTGGGTCTGGCAGTGCGGCGATGGCCTGCACCGCTTGCGCTATCCCCTCAATCCGCTGCTCGTCGAGACGCAGACGATCGAGCAGCGCCTCGCCGATCTGGGCCTCGCGCCCAGCCGCAAGATCGCGCTCGTTTGCACTGCAGATCTCCCCCACATGCTCGCGCAGTGCGGCGGCTATCGCCCTCAGTGCAGCATTCTTAGTGGTGGTGTCCGTACCTGCCAGCCACCTGGACGCGTTACGCGCCTGTGCACAGACATCAGCTACAGATGAGACGGTGGTTGCCATCGCCATAAAGGGTACGACAGCCTTGCCCCCCGACCGTGGGGCGGCCGGAGCGGACCTCCAGCCTGAGGCGTGCCTAGTAGAGCCCAGGCTCAGCCAACCACCAGGTAATCACGGTGGACCGCCTCCTCGGTAGCCCGCGGGAGGATCTCCTGTACCGCCTTTGACTTCAGGCCCATCACGCGCCTGAGCTCTTGTGCCGAGTAGTTGCAGATGCCCTTCGCCAAGACCGTACCGCCTCCCTTGGCTGAGGCGTCCCGCTCGGCGATCTCGACAGCGTCGCCCGCGTCGAACGAGCCCTGCACGTCGATGATCCCGACCGGCAACAGGCTCGTGCCCTCCTCTCGCAGCGCCCTGGCGGCCCCCTGGTCAACCACGAGCGTGCCATGACTCGGCTTGGCATAGCGCAGCCATAGCTTGAAAGAGGAGTGACGGGCGGCGCGCGGCGGGAAGTTCGTGCCCTCCATATGCCCGTCAAGCACGGCGCGCAGCGCACCATCGCTCACTCCGTTGCAGATCACGGCGCGAATTCCGGCGGCGGTAGCCATGTCGGCCGCAACCACCTTCGAGCGCATGCCGCCGGAGCCCAGCGGCGAGGTGGTGTGGCCTATCTCGATCCCCTCGAGCGACTCGAAGTCGGTGATCTCGCGTACGAGACGTGCGTCCGGGTCGTGCCGCGGATCAGCGGTGTAGAGCCCGTCGATGTCGGTCAACAGCACGAGCAGGTCCGCCGCCGTCAGGATCGCCACCTGCGCCGCGAGGAAGTCGTTGTCGCCGAAGGAGATCTCATCCGTGGCGGTGGTGTCGTTCTCGTTAATGACCGGCACAACCCTCCAGTCGAGCAGCTTGCGCAGCGTTTGGCGTGCGTTTAGGTAATGAGTACGGGCACTCATGTCCATGAACGTGAGCAACACCTGCGCAGAGATGAGATCGTGCTCGCGCAGCAGCTCGTCATAGACGCGATAGAGCTTGCCCTGACCTACTGCGCTTGCAGCCTGCAACTCCTCGACCGCGCCGGGGCGCACAGGCAAACCCAGAGTCCGTACTCCGCGAGCGATGGCGCCCGAGGAGACGATCACCACCTCCTTGCCATCGCTGTGCAGCGAGGCGACTACATCGCAGATACGCGTGAGCACGCCCGTGCGCAGCTCACCGTCTTCGTCGGCGACGATGCTTGATCCGAGCTTTATGACGATGCGCTTCACGCTTGGAGCTTATGCGCCGCGCATGGGCACGCGCCGTCTGGAGCTCCGAAGTGTGTCTCCTCCTATTCGGGCTCCTCTGGATCGAGCTCGAAGCTGATCCCAGCGATCTGCAGATCATCGCCGGCCTCAAAGCCCTCTGCTTCCAGGGCGCGCAGGACGCCGATCTTGCGCAGACGTCCCTCCAGATAAGCCATCGCATCCTCGTTGTCCACGTCATAGCGCGCCAGCAGACGCTCTACCCCCCTGCCCTTTACGACGAAGGAGCCGGAAGCCAGCCGCTCGACGACGAAGCCACTGGAGGCCGCAGGGCGAAACACCATGTGCTCGGCCAGCTCGAGCTCATCCGCGCTCGCGCGCCCTGTGGCTGACTCGCCGCCGGCGGGCGCAGCAGTCGCAGAGCCCGCCGGCGGGAGTGACGGCACGCGGTGAAGCAGCTCAGCCGCCAGCTCCTGCATTCCGGCTCCGGTTGCGCTCGAGGTGGCAATCACCGGCACCTCCTCTCCCAGGCGTGCTGACCACTGTGCGATTGCTTCAGCGACGTGCTCGGGCGGGATGAGGTCGGCCTTTGAGAGAACCAGCACTCGTGGCAGTCGAGCGAGCCGCTCGTCGTGGGTAGCCAGCTCGTGCTCGATAGTGGCGTGATTTGCCACTGCGTCGGCTTGCTCGTCTCCGGTGAGCTCGGGCGCAAGATCGAGAACGTGGACGAGCAGTCGGGTGCGCTCGACGTGGGCAAGGAAGTCGTGTCCCAAGCCCGCTCCCTCACTGGCGCCCTCGATCAGGCCTGGGATGTCGGCGATCACGAGTTGACGCTCCTCGCCTTCGAGCACGCCAAGCACGGGCGAGAGCGTGGTGAACGGATAGCTGGCGACCTTTGGCGTTGCTCTTGTGAGACGCGTGAGCAGCGAGGACTTGCCTGCATTGGGCAGCCCCACGAGGCCAACGTCGGCGAGCAGCTTGAGCTGAAGCTGAAGCCAGCCCTCCTCCCCCGACAGCCCGCGCTCGGCGAAACGCGGCGCTTGACGTGTGGCGGTGGCAAAGCGCTTGTTGCCTCGACCTCCTGAACCACCTTTGGCGACCACCGCTCGCTGACCAGCTGCCAACAGGTCCCAGCGACGTCCCTCAACGTCCCCTTCGACACCCTCGATCTGCGTACCCGGAGGGACACGTACGACGAGCGTCTCCCCGTCGGCGCCATGACGCTGCGAGCCTCCGCCGCGACCGCCACGACCAGCCCGATAGTGGGCGGTGCGCCTGAAGCTCTGCAAGTCTCGCAGCGAATCGTCGCATATCAGCACAACCTCGCCGCCGCGTCCCCCGTCCCCGCCGTCGGGCCCTCCGCGCGGTACGTGGGCTTCACGACGAAAGCCCGAGGAGCCGTCGCCGCCGCCGCCAGCCTTCACTTCGATTCTCGCGCGATCGTGGAGCACTCGAGCATCGTGACAGCAGTGCTCGATCGGTGTGATCCCAGGCTTGGCTGGCCAAGGGAGCGGACAAGCTCAGGCGTGCGCGAGCTTGCGAGCCAAGTGGAAGCCCAAGCTCGCACGGCCTGCTGCGAGCCGCCACGCGCCCTGAGGCGAGCTCATGACGCGGCTATCAGGCCTCTTTGCTGGCTGCGAGCACGCTCACCACACGCCCACGCCGGCCCGTTTTGAACTGGACGGTTCCGGCAGCGCGCGCATAGAGCGTGTCGTCCTTGCCAATCCCAACGCCGGCGCCTGGCTTGAAGCGGGTGCCGCGCTGACGCACGATGATCTCACCGCCCGTAACCGTTTGGCCGGCAAATGTCTTCACGCCGAGCCTTTGAGCGTTCGAGTCGCGACCGTTGCGGCTTGATCCGAGACCCTTCTTATGAGCCATCTGCTGTCTCCTTGGGCTTGGCGGCGGAGTCTGTGACCGCCGGCTTGGCGGAGACCTTGGCCGGCGCCGCTGGCTTAGCGGCCTCGGACTTGGCGGCGTCCGGCTTGGCGGCGCTCTTTGCAGCCGTCTCCTTGGCGGCTGCGCCCATCGAGATGTCTGTGACCTCGATTCGCGTCAGCTCCTGGCGGTGACCGGTACGGCGCTTGTAGCCACGCTTGGGCTTGAACTTGAACACACGCAGCTTCTCGCCGCGCTCGTGAGCGACGATCTTCGCCGTGACCTTGACCTTCTTCAGCCCTGCCGCGTCGAACACAGCGTCATCGGAGCGGTAGAGGATCGGCTCCAGTGCCACGTTCGAGCCCTCATCGGCCGCGAGGCGCTCCACGAGCAGGGTTTGACCCCGCTCGACGCGGTACTGCTTGCCGCCTGTCTTGACGATCGCGTACATGTGCTCTCTACTCCGAGGTTGTCGCCTCTGCCTTGGCAGCCGAACGGCGCCGTCCGCCTCTGCGGCCGCGGCGCCGAGGCTTGGATTGTAGGTCATCCTCGCCACCCCCGTCCGCAGGCTCCGCCGAGGGCGGCTGTGGCTCGATCGCAGAGACCTCCTCAACGGGCTCCTCAGAGCTCGGCTGGGAGTCGCCTGCGACAGGCCGATCGGCGGGTTTCGCAGCTCGCCTACGCGGCCGTTTGGCTGCTGGACGCACGGCCGGTCGCGGTGCGGGGCGGATCACCTCGCCCGCCTCGTCGAGCAACAGCGCGCTGGCTGCGGTGCGCCCGACCGTCTCGATCCGCACCATGCGCTTCTCCCCCACCTGTTGGGCGGCGCCGGCGATCGAGATGATGTAGCCGTCGAGCTTGGCTACTGCGTCGTCCACGTCATACATGTGCGGCTCGACGATGTCCACGAGCACCTCGTCGCCCTCGCGGAACGGCAGCGCGCGTTCTTCGACCTCCTCGCGCGTCCCCTGGAAGGTGATTGCGAAATGGTCGAGCGCGAGCCCTTCGGAGCCCTCGAAATGAAACGAGCGCTCGCTCTGCGCCTCGAGCGCGTGTAGCACGCGCGAGCCCTGCCCAGTGAACTGTGCAGTAACGCGCGGGTTGATCTGCACCAGGAACGCCTCGGCGTCGGGGTGCTCAATGACAAGGTCGCGCAACTTGCGCTCGAATTCGATCGCGATCGTCTCCTCAGAGCGGATCACGCCCTCGCCGCTGCAAGTGGGACACGGGCAGCTCATGATCTCGCGTACGCCCTCAGTCACGTTTTGGCGAGTCATCTCGACCAGTCCGAGCCGGGAGATCTCGGCTGTGAAGGTCTTCGTACGGTCCTCATCCAGCGTTTTACGCAGCGTCTTCATCACCGCGTCGCGGTTGCGAGCGCGCGCCATGTCGATGAAGTCGATCACGATGATCCCGCCGATGTCGCGCAAACGCAACTGGTTGACCACCTCCTCGGCGGCCTCGAGGTTGGTCTTGGTGATGGTGTCCTCGAGGCTCGCGCCCTTGCCGCGCCCGATGAAGCTGCCCGAGTTCACGTCGATCACTGTGAGCGCCTCGGCATAGTCGATCATCAGGTAGCCGCCGCTGGGAAGGTCCACGCGCCGCGACATCACCCCGTCGATCGCCTCGGTCACCTTGTAGGCGTCGAGCAGCGGCTCCGGCTCCTCCCACAGCTCGACACGCTCGACAAGCTCGGGAGCGGTGCGCGCGAAGAACGAGACAAGCCGACGATGCTGCTGCTCGTTATCGACGATCGCGCGCTCGAAGTGCTCGGAGAAGATGTCGCGCACCACCCGTACCGACAGGTCGGCCTCCTGAAAGACCATCTCCGGCGCCTGGATGTCCTCCACACGCTTCATCAGCACCTCGTGCAGCTTGTGCAGGTAGAGCAGCTCGCGCTCGAAGTCCTCCCGCTGCGCGCCGTGGGCGGCGGTGCGGATGATGACTCCCCCCTGGCCGATCTCGAGCTTGGCTGTCTGGCGACGCAGACGCTCGCGCTCTTTATCCTCTAGGCGCCGCGAAACGCCGACACCCTCGCCGGTCGGCGCGTACACCATGTAGCGCCCTGCGATGGTGATCTCCATCGAAAGGCGTGCGCCCTTCGTTTTCAGCGGGTCCTTGACGACCTGTACGACGATCTCTTGGCCAGGCTTGAGCAGGTCGGCGATCTTGCGTCCCCCTCCGTGCCCGCGCTTGGGCGCCTCCACACCAGGGAGCACGATCTCATCGACGTGCAGGAACCCGTTCTTCTCAAGGCCGATGTCCACGAACGCCGCCTCCAGACCGGGGAGCACGTTGTCGACCTTGCCCTTGTAGATATTCCCGACGATCGAGCGTCCTCCGCGACGCTCTATGTAGAGCTCAGCTATGCGATAGTCGGCTCCGGGACGGACAGTCGAGCGCTTGCGAGAGCGCCCGACGGGCCGTGATGGGCCATTCGGGGCACGTAGGGCGTCGGGGGTGCCGGCCGCCTCCAAGAGCGCCACGCGCGTCTCCGCGCGATCGACGCTGACGAGTACTTGCTTTCTCAATTTGATCCAGTCTTTCGAGATCTGTAATGGCCGCTACCGGTGTACTGGCCGAATCCCATGCAAGCGGGCGCCGAACCGGTGCGGTCACGGGCGCTGCCTGGGCTGGTTGTGGGGAGGTTTCGGCGGACATCTGTCTAGTAGCGGAAAACGCGGCCCTTCTGCGCCTGTGAGACGCTTGCCTGTACGTAGATCGATTGCAATAGACCCACGGCCAGTAGTGTCGTTATAACCGACGAGCCGCCATAGCTCATGAGCGGTAGCGTGACGCCGGTAATTGGCATTATCCCAATCGTCATACCCACGTTCACGAACACCTGGAACATCAGCATAGCCACAACCCCGGCGGCGACCAGCGCGCCAAACAGGTCCTTGGCCATCGTGAGTATGCGAAGCGCGCGCCATATCAACAGCGCGTATAGAGACAGTACGAGCGCTGCGCCGACGAAGCCGTACTGCTCGCCGACGGCGGCGAAGATGAAGTCGGTGTCGTCCTCTGGCACATAGTTGCCCTTGATCTGGGTGGAGTTCACGCCACGGCCGGTCTTCTGACCAGCGCCGATCGCCACCTTCGACTCCTCCTGCTGATACCCCTGCTTTTCCGGATTGCTCGAGGGGTGCAGAAAGGCCGTCAAGCGTTCGACTTGGTAGGCCTTGAGCACGTGTACGCCAACTGCCGGCGCAGCCACGAGCACGAATGTGGCCGACACGGCGATCAGCGCGACGAGCGCCGCTATCTGCCGCCAAGATGTGCCGGCCACAAACAGCAGCATGAAGGCGATCGCCATGTACACGAGCCCCGAGCCAAGGTCGGGCTGGGCGATCACGAACATCGCGGGCAGCAGCGCCGCGAGCATCACGCGTGCGGTGGTGTCGATCTCGCGCAGATGACGGGAGCGGTTGACCACGAACCCCGATAGCGCGAGGATCAGCAGGATCTTGCCGAGCTCGGAGGCCTGGAAGGAGAAGAGCGGGAATTCGATCGCGCGCTGGGCGCCCAGCGCGGTCTGATGGCCGAGCGCAAGCACGGCGAGGATGCTCAGCATCAGCGCGGCATAGATGCCGTACATCAGGTGACGCAGGCGGGAATAGTCGATTCGTGAGAGCACCACCATCAACACCAGGCCTACGATCAGATAGATCGCCTGACGATCCACGTAGTAGCGCGGGTTGGCGGGCACGAATTCGCGCGTGGCCACACCGAGCGTCACGATCGAGCAGATGCCCAAACCCACAGTGGCGAGCGTAAGCAGCGGATCGAGTGGAAGACGCAGCGTGCGGGCGCCTTGAGCAGGAGCCTCCTGGGGTACCTCGATGGGGCTTGTGGCGGAGCTCATCACAGCGTCTTCGATGATCCGGCCACGAACTTCTCCGGCTGGTTGAACCACTTCGAGGCGATCAGCCGCGCGATCGGCGCCGCCGTTTCCGCTCCGAACCCCCCCTGTTCAACGGTCACCGCGATCACGATCGGGTGAGTTGGGTCCGCGATGTAGCACATGTACCAAGACTGGTCTTCCTTGCCGGTGTGCTGGGCGGTGCCCGTCTTCCCGTACACGGGATGCTGCGCCTGGTTCCAACCCTTCCACACTTCGAAAGAGGTCCCTCCCGGCTGACTGGCAGCCTCGTGAATGCCTTCCATCACGAGGCTGAGATCGGAGTAGTTGAGACGCACATGGCCCGCTGGCTGAGGACTCAGAGTCTGCACCAGGCCGCCGGTTGAATCGTCGATCTCCACGCCAAGGTGGGGTCGCACCACGGTGCCGTGGCCTTCATGCATGTAAGCGTTGGCGAGCGTCGAATAGGCCACCGCCATCTGCAGTGGGTCGGTCAGCAGATCTCCCTGGCCAACCGCCAGCTGCATGTTGTCGCCGACGCTCCACTGTCGCACTTCGGCGACATAGCCACACGAGGCCTTGTGTTCCCGGTGCTCGCATTCCAGCTCTTCCTTGTTGCGCTTTTCGCGCCATCTCCGATCGGGCACGACGCCTTGGAACTCTTTTGGCAGATCGATGCCTGTTTCCTGTCCCACTCCCAGGCGATGGGCCATATCTTGGATGACGTTCCCGTGGCTGTTGGCGCGCTCACCGGTTTCGAAGAAGTAGGTGTCAGAGGAGACCTTCAGCGCTTCCACCAAGCCGACGGCGCCGTAGTCTGCGTGTCCGGAGTTGCAGAACTGCTCTTTGCCCGCGACAATGCAAGGCCCGGCCCCCAAGCCTTCGCTGGGGGTGATTACGCCCCCTTCGAGCGCCGCCATTGCAGTTATCGGCTTGAACGTCGAGCCAGTCGGGTAGGCGCCTTCGGTGGCCCTGTTGAAAAGCGGCCCGCCACCTGCTTCGGCGCCAATCAGGGCGTCGTATTGGGAGTTGGTCAGCGGTTTGGCGAACACATTCGGATTGAAGGTCGGGTAGGAGCCGATCGCCAGCACCTGTCCGTTACGTGGATCAAGCGCGACATAGGCGCCCCCGTTGGCGGGCTTGCCTGACGCCTGCGCCACCGAGATGCCTTCCCGCAGCGCCTTTTCACCCTCCTGCTCCAAACCCAGATCGAGCGACAGCCGCAGGCTGTGACCTGCAACCGGAGGAGTCACCGCCAGCCTCGTCGGTTCAGCTTCGCCGAATGCGTTGACCTGCACTCGCTTCTCTCCCGGCTTGCCTCGTAGATAGCGGTCGTAGTAGAACTCGACGCCTTCCTGACCGACGACCGTGCCCTGCTGCACACCACGAAATGGGGACTGCTTCAGCTGTTCCTTGCCAACCTGACCGACGTAGCCGAGCACCTGAGCCGCCATTTCGCCATATGGGTAGTGCCTGATCGATACCGGTTCCTGCCTCACACCGGGGAAGTCGTTGTGGCGCTCGCCGATCAACGTCAGCGCACCCGCTCCGGCGTCGGTCTTGATCGTGACCGGGGCGTAGGGAAGCGCCACGATCCCGGCGATCACACGTTCATCGATCAGCCTCGGGCTCAAACCGATCACTGGCGCCAGGCGATCGTAGAGGTGTCGCAGCTTCACGGCCGAGCGCGGCAGTCGCGGGATCGGCACCCGGCGCAGGTGCGCCTGACGGCGCAGCACTCGGAGCTCCGCTCGCTCGCTTACGGTGGTGTGGCGCTTGGAGTCGCGCAGATCGTCCTCGAATGCTCTTAGTCGTTCCTTGGCA
>JBAPMC010000194.1:0-8863 GCA_049278415.1 Solirubrobacteraceae bacterium | reverse complement strand
TCCTATTACGGACCCATCAGAGACACACGGACTCTCAACAACGCTATTCCCCAAAGAAAACACGCGAAAAACAACCCTCTCTCAAAAACGACCCGGTCCCTCTCCCAAGGGCCCTGCCTTACCGGTTAGCGTCGACCACAGGAGCCAACCCAAAACCCGACCTTATGTCCGTCTGCACCCCGAGGGAATGACAGACGCTGGCGGCAACATACCAGTCACGATCCCACGTGTCAAGTCCCCTTTGACACAACGACACCGCGGTATAGCTCGTTGGCGCTCATCCCGGTGAGCTTTGCAACCACCCCAGCCGCGGGCCGTGCGCGTGCACCGGCGTCAACCAATGCACGCAGCGCCGCCAGCGCCTCATCGCGATCGGCGCCGCCGGACACCGAAGCGCCGACCACGAGCACGATCTCACCGCGCGGTGGGCTCTGCCGGTAATGCGAGCACAGCTCGGCGGCGGCGCCTCGACGGATTTCCTCGTGCAGCTTGGTTAGCTCACGACAGACTGCAACGGGGCGCATAGCGTCAAGTGAAGCCAAGACCTCGAGCGTGGCGACAAGCCGCCCGGGCGACTCGAAGGCCACGAGCGTCTCCTGGCTCTCACCCAGCGCCCGCTCGAGCTCAGCCCGCTTGCGCGGCAGGAATCCAGTGAAGCGCCAGCGCTCGGCCGGCAGGCCCGAGGCCATCAAAGCCGTGAGCACGCTACTGGGGCCCGGCAGCACCTCGACCTGCACGTTCGCGGCAAGGCACTCCTGCAAGAGCGCCCAGCCGGGGTCCGACACGAGTGGCGTCCCTGCATCGGAGACGAGCGCAATCACGGCGCCTCGCTGGATGCGTCCCACAAGCTCCCGAGCGCGCTCGCGCTCGTTGTGCTCGTGATAGCTGAGGAGTGATCCCGCGATCTCATAGCGCTCGAGCAGCACGCGTGTGCGCCGTGTGTCCTCGCAAGCGATCGCGTCTGCGTCGCGCAATGCGTCGAGCACGCGTAGGGTGACGTCCCCCAGGTTGCCGATCGGGGTAGGGCACACAACGAGCCGACCAACCGTGCCGCGGTCTGATTGACCCGATTGGATGCTCACTGACTCAGCAGTTCGATTACGTCGGTTGCTGTGAACACGACTCCACCATTGCGAGCTCGCTCCAGCACGATGTCAAGTTCGGCGAGTCGCCGAAGCGCGCGGATGGCTCCCTGGTGCGTCACGCCGTGGCGAGCTGCCACCTGGCCTGCGCGCACAGTTGGTGCACCGATAAGCTCGCCCGCCACACGCTCGGCGACACCGGAGATGCCAGCCGCCCGAACCCTCCCGAGTGTGTTGTCTCTCCAGCCCAGCAGCGCGTCGACGCGCTCGCGAGTGCTTACGGCCGAAGCGCCAAGCCCGGCTGCGAAGAAGCTGACCCATCTGTTCCAGTCGCCGCTACGAGTGAGGGCGAGAAGCTCATCCTGGTATCGCTCGCGACGAGCCTCGAACCACGGCGAGACGACTAGGAGCGGATCTTTTAGAACACCGAGACGCATCAACTGCAGGACAATCACGAGCCGCCCAATGCGTCCGTTGCCATCGGAGAACGGGTGCAACGTCTCGAACTGGTAGTGGGCGAGAGCGGCCTGTACGACCGCTGGCATCTCCGCTTGCGACTCGGCCACCCAGGCTGTCCACTGCTCGACCCCCGCCGTGAGCTGGTCTCCCGGCGGGGGCGGTACGAACCGCGCCAGCTCGATTGGCGCGTCCCTTGCTCCGATGTAGACCTGTCTGTCCCTGATGCCTCCGGCATCCCCAAGCTTGCTTGGTGTGCTGTCAACGAGTATCCGCTGCAGACTGCAGAGCATCCCGACTGTGATTGGCCGCTCCTCGATCCACCCGAATGCCTGTGTGGCCATCACTATGTAGTTGAGGATTTCACGCATCTCGAGCGATAGATCGGCGCGCTCGTCGAGGTCAGATGCCAGGACATCCTCAAACGGGGCGAACGTCCCCTCCAGGGCGCTGGTGCTGTGAGCCTCACGACGGATCATCGACTGACGCACGAGCTTGGGCTCTGGAATGTGTCTTGCCGCCTGGTCGAGGCGTGCCAGGTCCGCTTCGGTCCGAGCAACAGCCGTCCAGGTCGCGGGGGTGAGCTCGATCGACTGTGGCAGCGGGTGTGGGAGGTAGGCAAAACTCTCGTAAGACTCGCCAGTTCTGCCATCCACACCGTCGATCCGCAGAAGGCTTCCTATCGGGGAGTCGCCCAGCGCAACAGGATCCATCATCCAATTATAGGGGGGCATAAGTTGGATCGAGCCGTGACTATCCAACTCCAGTTTGACCGTAAGCCCCGCGTCCAACTAATAGGGGCATAAAGTTGGATCAGACCGTAACTATCCAACTCCAGTTGGACGGTGAGGCCCACATCCAACTAACAGGGGCACAAAGTTTGATCAACCGGAGCCTTGGTGGCTCTGCCGCGTACGCCCAACCCGCGCATAACGTTGACCAGCGCAACAAACCACCCGGCGCACGGTGGCAGCCAGCCGGCAAATATAGGGTCCTTCTCGTGACGCCAGACAAAAACGACACGCCGCACTACACGCGCTACCGCGCCGGACGGCGGCTGCCTGGCCGGGGCAAGGACGACGCTTGGCAGGACGGTCTGGCATTGAAGCCCTCACGCGGCTCAGGCCCCACCGGCCCAAGTCGCAACTGGGTCAGGCGCCTCACCCCCAAGCGCCTGCTGCTCGGATTGCTCGCAATTGTGCTCGGCTGGATCATGCTCTCGCTCCTGCTGTTCCTGGTGAGCGCTCACTTCGAGCGCACCCCGCCGCCCTCGGAAGTGGCGGGGGTGCTGCATCCCGCCGGCTTCCCGCTGACCTCCGCCAACAACATCCTCGTGCTCGGCTCCGACCGGCGCCCGAAGGGCAGCAAGGAACCAGGCGCCAACACATCGGGGCCGAGTCGCTCGGACACCATCATGCTGATCCGCACCGGTGGCGGTCACTCGGCGCGCCTGTCGATCCCGCGAGACACCGTGGTCGAAATCCCCGGTCACGGCATGCAGAAGATCAATGCCGCCTATGCCTTCGGCGGCCCGGCGCTTTCAATCTCGGTGCTGGAGCGCTACCTCGACATCCCCATCAACCATCTCGTGGAAGTCAACTTCGAAGACTTTCCGCAGTTGATAGACGCGATGGGCGGCGTTGACTACAGCGGCGGCTGCATTATCTCGCGCATCGACGGTGGCTCGAGCAACGGTGGCTACACGCTGCGGCTGAGCAAAGGCACTCACCGCCTGAACGGCAAGCAGGCGCTTGCACTGGCACGCACTCGGGAGAACCTGTGCGCGCCGAACCAAACCGACCTGCAGCGCGAGGAACACCAACAGGCGCTCTTCCAGGACATGAAGTCGCGGCTGCTCTCCTTCTCGAGCTTCCTACGGGCGCCGCTGATCGCCTGGAACGCCCCGCCGGCGATCATCTCCGACATGAGCGGCACAACCCTGCTCGGCCTGTTCGGGGCGCTGGCGCTGGGCGGCGCCCCGCCGACGCACCTGTTGCGCCCATCGGGCACTGTTGTCCTTCCAGATGGAGAGGTGGGCCTCAGCGTCTCAGAAAGCGAACGCCGTGCCGCCGCGGCTCGCTTTCTCGCTGGCTGAGCGGACGCCTCTACCGCTGTCAGCCAACTCCTACGACCATCAACCAACTGTCCAAGCGGCGAACGGCCCAAGCGGCGGCCAGCAGACCTACTTTGCGGTAGCCACCGGCTTGCTGTCGCTGGCTTTCTCTGCCGGCTTGCTGCTCGACTCGCTCTTCTTGGTGTCGGTCTTAGCGGCGGAATCGCCCTTCGAGGAGGAGTCGGAGGAGCTGTCGCCCGAAGAGGAGTCTGTGGAGGAGCCGGAAGACGATCCCTCTGTCGAGGCTGCCGTCTCACGCTGGCGCTTGCGCGTGCCGTAGTCGGTGTTGTAGAAGCCTTTGCCCTTGAAGTGCACCGCCGGCGCGTGCAGCACGCGCTGAACCGGCGCGCCGGTGTCGGGGTCCGCGGTGAGCGGATCCTCACTGAACGCCTGGTGCAGCTCGAAGGTGCTTCCGTCCGGCCGTCTGTACTCGTAGATGGGCATACCGGCCCGATTATAAGAGCGCTGCTGATTTCTCAGTCAGCGACGAGCGAACGAACGCACTCGATGCCCGCGCTAATCGTCGCTGTGAAGTCGCGCTCAGGCTCTGAGATCATGCGCAGCGCGAGCCCGTCGGCGATTGAGAAGAGGATGTCTGCAACAGCCTCCGGGGTGGCGTGCAGTCGCAGCACTCCGTCCTCTTGTGCTGCAGCCAGCATGCTTGCCAGCCGCTCCCTCGTGAGCCTCACGAGCCTTGCGTACTCCACCGCTATGTCCGCGTTGCGCCGCGACAGCGTGAACAGCTCGAACACGAGCGTTACGAAGTCGGGGTCCTCGTGAACCGTCTCCTGCAAGTTCTGCGCGAGCAGAGCCACGAAATCCTCGGCCGTCTGCGCGCCCGCCAAGCGCCGCTCGAGCGCCTCGATGCGCAGCTCGCAGTCGCGACGTGCCGCCTCCACGAGCAGCTGCTCCTTCGTACCGAAGTAGTAGTGAAGCAGGCCTCGCGATACGCCAGCCTCACGCGAGACGTGGTCGAACGTCGAGCCTGCGGCGCCGCGCCGCGCCACGCTGTGGCGCATCGCCTCGACGATGCGCTGGGCCTTCTCTCCGGAGAGCGATCGCGTTGCGGCGCCCACTGGCTCGACATCATCGTGCCGGGCCGCCTCGCTCTTGGCGAGTGACCCGTTGGAGGCGCCCGTCACGGTGGGAGTCATGCTGGGGAGAGAGCGTGCTCTGTGCTCACGCAGCCGGCGCACTCGCCGCCGCAGGGGCGCTTTGTGCAGGCATGGTGGTGGAGCTGTAGTCGAATTCCTCCTCGGCTCCAAACAGGAGGTCGAGCGCCTTTGAGCGCAGGCTCTCACTGAGCGCAACCGCGAGCACCGCACCGACGATCACGAGCAGCAACGCGCGACCGAGGCCGCCTTTGCGCTTCGATTTCGAAGCCGGTTCCCTGATCGCGTACGAGGCGTCCCTGAGCGCAGTTGCAGCTTCGGCGAGCTCACGCTGGAGCTTGCGATCCTCGAGGAGCGCCTTGCCTGCGGGCTTGCCGTTGTTCACACGCCCGTAGGCGCTACGCGCAGATCCGTATGCCGCGAGTAGGTTCTCGCGCAACTGCTCGTCTTCAATCAATCGTTTGAGATAGTCGCTGCTTCGCACTGCTTCGCTTGCCTTGCCGATCCTGTCTTTTGCCGCCATTTTGAGTACCGCCTATGCCGAAAGCTTGTCGATGCTGTCCAATATACCCCCGATGATCGGCATTTTAAGCGCGTGAGAGGCTAGGCACGTGCCGAGCTTCCAAGCGACCGCCGCCTTTCTCGGCGTGCTGCTGATTATCGGAGCGCTCGCCTCCGGACTCGCTCAGCGCTCATTTCTGTCGCTGGCGGCGCTGTTCGTGCTCGCCGGCTTCCTCGTCGGCGACGGCGGGTTCGAATGGATCAGCTTCCGTGCTCAGTCGGGGTTCGTCGAGGACCTGGCGTTCGTCGCGCTGATCGTGATCCTCTTCCGCGACGGTTTGGAGGTGGAGGGCGAGATGCTGCAGAAGGCGTGGCATCTACCGCTGCGAAAGCTCGCGATAGCGATGCCCATCACAGCCGCGGTTGTCGCGGCGGCCACGCACATTCTGATCGGCTTGTCCTGGACCGAGTCGCTGCTGCTCGGCGCGCTGCTCTCACCTACCGACCCGGTGCTCACCTCGAACATCGTCACCAATCCCCGCGTTCCGCGACTGGTGCGCCATTCGCTCAACCTGGAGTCCGGCTTGAACGACGGTCTCGCGCTACCCGCGGTGCTTACGTTCCTAGCCGCCCTGAGCACCGAATCGCAGAGCTTTGTGTGGTGGAGGTTCGTGCTGCAGGATGTCGGCTTGGGCTTCCTCTACGGCGTGACGCTCGGCTGGCTGGCCTCGTGGCTGATGCCGAGCGAGAGCAGTCGCCCGCTAGAGCACCCGATTCCCTCACACCAGAAGTCGTTGTACGCGCTTGGCGTGGCGTTCGCCACCTACGGGCTCACCGTGCTCGCGCCGCGGGGCAATGGCTTCATCGCAGTTTTCGTGGCGGCGATCGTGCTCGGGGTGCGCCGCCCCGACCTGCGCCTGCACTTCGAGCAGCGCGCCGATGAGATCGTGGAAATCGTCAAGCTCGGGATCTTCGTGGTGTTCGGCTCACTGCTCACGCTTCACGCGCTCGAGAGCAACGGCTGGGCGGCGCTGGTGCTGGTGGGCGCCACGTTTCTGATCGCGCGTCCGCTGGCGGTCTGGATCGCACTCATCGGCACGAGCACCGACCATCAGACACGCCTTTTCATGGGCTGGTTCGGACCGAAGGGGGTTGCAACGATGACCTTCTCACTGCTCGTGCTCGACCAGCACATCGCAAACGGTGAGCGGATCTTCGATCTCACTGCGCTTGTGGTGTTCTGCTCGATCATCGCCCACGGCCTCACCGACACTCCCGGCGCGAACTGGATCAGCCGTCACGCCGAGAGGACAGAGAAGGCTCGCGGAAGGCCGCCCGCAAAGGTTTGAGAAAGCCCGCCTGGGATGGTCGGCCTTCAGGAGGCCTGCTTCAAAGAGAGGACCTACGCGTGGTGCAGCGCCGCCTGTTCCTGCGCTGAGGGGAACGCCCATGCGGCGCGCGAGCGGCGCTCTTGGCGGAACTCGAACCGCAGCTGCTTCGGCGGCGCGAGCTGGGCCTCGGCGGGGCGGAAAGTGGCACAGGGCTCGGCGAGCTCCAGTGCACAAAGCAGATTGCACCGGAAGTAACAGTCCTCACATGTGACCTTGCGTGTGGCTCGCTTGCTCTGCGTTCTCGGCACTGACTCCCCTTTGAGTTGCGGCTCGACTGGACTGAAGGCAGGATCAAAGCACTGGCTGCCTCCTCGCTCAAGGGCAAGCAACAAGCCTTCTCCGCAAATCGCAGGGAAAACCGCTCTCTATCCGCAAATAGCCACTATCGAACGTCAATCTTGTGACAATCCTCGTGCCAACCACGCATTTTGCGTCGATTTTCTGGGTCTCGTGCGCAAGAACGTCATCATGGTGGGGTGCGCATCCTCCTGACCGGCATCAGCGGCTTCGCCGGCTCGGCTCTGCTCCCTCGTTTGCTCGAGGAAGGCCACGACGTGCGTGCCTTCGCTCGCGACCGCGTCCGTGCTGAGAGCGCACTCGAGTCAACCAACGATGTGAGCCTCACCGATCTAGAGCTCGTCATCGGCGACACGCTCACCGGGACAGGCGTGCTCGGCGCGATGCACGACGTGGAAGTCGCCTATTACCTAATCCATTCAATGGAGCCCTCCTCAGAGGGTCCATTCCCGGCGCGCGAGCGAGACTCGGCGGAGATGTTTGCAGGAGCGGCCCGCGCGGCTGGTGTACGACGCATCGTGTATCTCGGAGGTCTGCTCCCCCGCACGAGAGACGTCCTAGCTGGGCAGCAGTCCACAAGCGCATCGGCACGGCAATCCCGGCGTGCAGCGGGAAAGGCCCAAACCTCAACTCACCTATCCAGCAGGCACGCGGTGGAGCGCATCCTGCTCGATGCAGTGCCCGACTCCGTCGCCCTGCGCGCCTCAATCGTAATCGGCGCGCGCTCCCGTTCCTTTCGCTTTCTCGTACGTCTCGTTGAGCGCCTGCCTGTGCTCACGCTGCCCGCTTGGCGACGTTTTCGAACACAGCCAATCGATGAGCGAGACATCGTCGAGATGCTCGCGTCCTGTGCCTCCGCTCCCTCCGTTGCAGGACGCTCCCTGGATGTTGGCGGCCCCAACGTGCTTACCTACGGTCAGGTGGTGGAGCGCATCGCAGAGCTGATGCTGATCAGCCGTCCGAGCATTGGCTTCGGCGTGACAGTCACACCGATAGCCGCCCGCCTGGCGGCTGCTCTCACCAATGAGCGCCCCGAGCTGATCCTTCCCCTCATGGAAGGGCTCACCAGCGACCTGCTCCCGGCAAACGACGATGCCGCCGACATCTTGAACGTGGAACTGCACTCATTCGACTCAGCCGTCGAACATGCGCTGTACGAGTGGGAAAAAGTGGAGGAGCTTGCCGCACGCTGAGCGCCACGGCTAGGTTGCCTTGGCTGACAGCTGACGCAAGCTACCGTGTCGCATCATGAGCTCCGTAGCTGCCTCGATCGAGATCGCCGCCCCCCAAGCAAAGGTGTGGGAGACCGTCATGGACCCTGAGCGGCTTGGCGATTGGGTCACGATTCACAGCAAGTTGCGCGCTAGCGACGAGGGCGCCCCGCAAATCGGCTATCGCATGGACCAGCAGATCCACCTGAGAGGAGTTAGCGTCGATGTTCATTGGACACTGGTGGAATGCGTGCCCGGCGAGCGAGCCGTGTGGAAGGGACGTGGGCCGGCGCGCTCACGCGCCCGCACGGAGTATGTGTTGCACCCGATCTCCAGTGGGTCAACCCGCTTTGACTACCGCAACGAGTTCCATGCGCCGCTCGGGCCGCTCGGCGCACTCGCCAGTCGCGCACTCGTAGGTGGAATGCCTGAACGCGAGGCCATACGCACACTCGATCGACTGCGCTCACTGCTCGAGCGCTGAGGGTCAAGCCGTTACTCACTATTGACCAAATCCAACAGCTCGCAGTTGGTAATTCGCTTGCAACTCGATGACAAGCGCATGAGCAGAGCAGCAACTTGTGTAGAGTTAAGCGCAACAGCCGTGCACCCGAATCGTCGGGCTGCACTCACTCCAGTGAACAGGACACAATCGTGACTGACTTTCTTGACGAGAAGCGCCGTGAGATAAACGACCGAC
>JBAPMC010000193.1:0-8713 GCA_049278415.1 Solirubrobacteraceae bacterium | reverse complement strand
AGTTGCATACAGACCCTGCCACGCCTGGGCATAACAGGCCTCGAGGTCGACCATGTCAAGCGTGACGCCCTTCGATCGCAGCTGCGATCGGACGACCGTAAGCACCTTGGAGCGCAGTCTCGTGAACTCCTTGCGCAGCAGGCGCTCGGCGCGGTAGCGGCGTAGGGCAGGTGGGCTCATCCGCTGTGAGAATTGTGAATCGTACGGATCATCCAACTCCCTATCGGATATGCGGACCAGAGAGCACAGCCCATGGATAGGCTTTCAACCAATCTCCGGGCCAGCGACATCCACCAACCCGCCGCCAACGCCCCAGCGCGCCGAGATCCTCGGCATACCGCTTGCGGTGTCGAACTACGACGAGGTGGTCGACTGGATGGACGCAACAATCGCCTCGGGCGCACGCGGCTGGCTAACGGCGGCCGCGGTCAACCTCGTGATGTCCGCCCGCGATGATCCAAACACGATGCGAGCGGTGCTTGGGGCCACGCTTGCAGTGCCCGACGGTCAGCCTCTGGTGTGGGCATTGCGCCTACTCGGCCATGCGCGCGCCACGCGCGTGTACGGGCCGGATTTGATGGAGCGCTACTGCGCTCACGCCGCTAGGACCGGCGCCTCGATCTATCTCTACGGAGGACGCTCCGAGCAAGCGCTTGAGCTGCTTGCCAAACGGCTGCTCGAGCGCTTCCCCAGCCTACGCATCGTGGGAGGCTTCTCACCGCCGTTCCGTCCCCTCACGGCCGAGGAGCAAGAGCACGTGATCGCCGACATCGACGGCTCAGGCGCGAAGGTGGTGTGGGTCGGCACCGGACAACCCAAGCAGGAGCTCTGGATGAGCGAGATGCGCCCGCGGCTGGCTGCCCCGCTGCTCGTGGGGGTGGGCGCCGCGTTCGACTTCCACGCCGGCATCGTCTCTCAGGCGCCGCGCTGGATGCAGCGCAATGGGCTGGAGTGGCTCTACCGGCTCTCGCGCGAGCCACAACGGCTGTGGTGGCGCTACGCCTCTCAAAACCCACGCTTCGTAGTCGGATTCGCGCGGCAGTACCTGCGCACCCCGAAGGGCACGTCGCCTGGGGCACAGGCAAGCGAGCGCCGCTAGCGGCGCAGAGGCCAGTGGAAGCTCAGTGGAGGCCGACACTGGCAAGCCACTCAGCCGAGCAGTCCTTGACAAGAGCGGGACCTACAGCTCTACGACGCTCCCAGCCTGGAGTCCGGCGAGCGCCGATAACCTCTGCGCTGCAATGACAGACCTCCACAACACCGCCGATGTCTCCGTGATCGGGCTCGGACGCGTCGGGCTTCCCCTCGCGCTGTCCTTCGCCGACCGCGGATTGAAGGTGATTGGGATCGACAATGATCCCGCGCGGCTCGGGTCGGTAGGCGACGGGAGGATGCCATTTGAGGAGACCGGCGCCCAAGAGCTGCTTGACCGAGTTGGCCCGAGCGGCCGCCTCTCGCTGTCGGAGGGGGTCGCCGACGCCGCTCAAGCCAGGCACATCGTGATCACGCTCGGCACCCCCTCCTTCTCGCACATCGAGATCGACATGCGCGACATCCGCTCCGCGCTCGACGACCTGCTCGGGACGCTTCAGCCGGGACATGCGCTCACGTTGCGCTCCACCGTGGCGCCCGGCACCACCGAGTTCGTGGCGGGCTACCTTGCCAAGCACCGCGGCTTTCAGATCGGCGAGGACGTGTACGTAGCTCACGCTCCCGAGCGAATCGCCGCCGGACGATTCCTCGAGGAGATCGACTCGCTGCCGTGCATCATCGGTGGCGTTGGCTCCCGCTCCGGCGAGGTGGTAGCTGAACTGTTCGGCGCGTTCAAGGCGCCAATCGTGCAAACCACGCCTGTGCAGGCGGAGCTGGCAAAGATTTGGGCGAACATCCTGCGCTACACCCACTTCGCGCTGCCCAATCTGCTGATGATGGACTGCGAGCGCTACAGCGCCAACGTGTTCGAGGTGATCGACCTTGTCAATCGCGACTATCCCCGCGGTGGGCTCGCTCAGCCCGGGCTGACCGCAGGCACTTGCCTGCGCAAGGACTTCGCTTTCTCCGAGGAGCGCTCCAACGCGCCCGGGATGTTGCTGGCGGTGTCGCGCGTCAACGAGTCGGTGCCACTGTTTCTCGTGGAAGGCGTCAGACGCCGGCTCGGCTCGCTGTCCGGGCGCAAGATTGCGGTACTCGGGTTGGCGTTCAAGGCCAACACCGACGATGAGCGCGACTCGCTCGCCCACAAGCTGATCAGGCTGCTGGAGCGTGAGCTTGCCGACGTGGTGGCGCACGACCCGCACGTGAGCACACCCACCGTGTCGTTCGAGGAGTGCGTTGAGAATGCCGACGTAGTAATGGTTGCCGCCAATCACAGCGAGTTCTGCGACCCAAGCGCACTTGCCTCGATCGCACAGCACGCCAGCGCCGACTGCCTGGTTGTGGACCCGTGGAACTGCTGGGGCGCGAGCCAGGTGTTCGCCTACGCGAACGAGTTGTCGGCGCTGGGGGCGCCGAGCGCGTGAGCCGCGTGCTCGTCACAGGCGGCGCCGGCACGATCGGCGCTGCGGTAGTCAGACGGCTACTGGCCGACCCCGCTCACGAGGTGCGCGTCTCAGACCAGCGTCCCGCACCACAATGGATGCGCGAGGGCTGTGAGGTGCACACCGGCGACCTGCGCGAGCGCGAGCAGGCGCGGATAGCGATGGAGGGCTGTCCGCTGGTCATCCACCTCGCCGCGATCGTCGGCGGGATCGGCAACTTCCACAAGCTCCCGCACACGCTCACAGAGGTCAACAATGGCCTCTACAACGCTGTTTTCCGCGCCGCGCTCGATCACGGAGTGGAGCGCTTCACATATGTGTCCTCCTCAATGGTGTTCGAGCGCGCCACCGAGTTCCCAACAACCGAGGCGCACTTGCCCGACTGCCCCACGCCGCAGTCCGCCTACGGCTTCTCAAAGCTCACCGGCGAGGTCTACGCACGAGCCGCTCATGCCGAGCACGGATTGCCGTTCACGATTTGCCGGCCATTCAACGCCTACGGTCCCGGCGAGCTGCCGGACCCAGAGCCCGGCATCGCGCACATGGTGCCCGACCTCATCAAGAAGGTGCTCGCCGGTCAGCAGCCGCTTGAGATCTTTGGCTCCGGCGAGCAGACGCGCACACTCACGCACATCGACGACATCGCCGACGGGGTTGTCACTGCGATGTCCTCCCCCGCCGGACTGAACGAGGACTTCAACATCTCAGCCGCCCGCGAGCTGACCGTGGCCGAGACCGCGCAGATCATCTGGGAGGCCTGCGGCAATGATCCCGAGCAGTTCGCGCTAGAGCATCTGCCGACGTTCGAGGTCGACGTGCCGCGGCGCTGGCCATCGGTGGAGAAGGCCAAGCGACTGCTCGGCTGGGAGGCGCGCATAGGCGTGGATGAGGGCATAGCCTCCACCGTGCAGTGGTTGCGCGAGCGCACTCCGGCGAGCGCCGGCACGCGCGCTCGCTCGTAGGAGCGCAAGCGCAATCTGACAGCAACGACCAATAAGGTCCCCACCCGTGCCCCAGCCCACAAAAGACAAACGCTCAGCGCTCGTCACCGGGATCACCGGCCAGGACGGGTCCTATCTCGCCGAGCTCTTGCTGGAGCACGGCTATGACGTGCACGGCATGGTGCGCCGCGCCTCCACCGAGAAGTTCGATCGCATCGAGCACATCCGCAACCGCATAACCCTCCATCAGGGCGACCTGCTCGACCAGCGCTCGCTCGTAGACGCGATGCGAGCCGCCAAACCGGATGAGATCTACAACCTCGCGGCGATGTCGTTCGTGGCAGTTTCGTGGATTCAACCCACGCTCACCGCCGAGTTCACCGGCACGGGCGTCACGCGCATGCTCGAGGCGATGCGTGAAGTTTGCCCGCAGGCGCGCTTCTACCAGGCATCCTCCAGTGAGATGTTCGGCAAGGTGCTCGAGGTGCCTCAAACCGAGACCACGCCGTTCTACCCCCGCTCGCCCTACGGCGTCGCCAAGGCTTACGGTCATTTCATCACGGTCAACTATCGCGAGAGCTATGACCTGCACGCCACCAGCGGCATTCTCTTCAACCACGAGAGCCCACGCCGCGGCCTCGAGTTCGTGACGCGCAAGATCACCTGGCACGCCGCGGCGATCAAGCACGGTCTCGCCAACGAGTTGCGTCTGGGCAACCTCGACGCCGAGCGCGATTGGGGCTATGCCAAGGACTATGTGGAGGCGATGTGGCTGATGCTGCAGCGCGACGAGCCCGAGGACTACGTCATCGCCACCGGCGAGTCGCACTCGGTTCGGGAATGCTGTCAGGTGGCCTTCGACGAGGCGGGCATCGGCGACTTCGAGCAGTACGTAACCATTGATCCGGCTTTCGTGCGACCCGCCGAGGTTGACCACCTGATCGGCAGCTCCGCCAAGGCCGAGCACGATCTCGGCTGGAAGCCGCAGACGAGCTTCGAGGAGCTGATTCGCCTGATGACGCGTGCCGACATCGAGCTGTTGGCGAGCTGAGTGACAGTTCCCCTGTTCGACACCTCCGCGCCGCTCGAGCCTTTGCGCGATGAGCTGCGAGAGGCTGTCACACGGGTACTCGACGGGGGGCGCTTCATCCTCGGCCCGGAAGTGGAGGCCTTCGAGCACGAGATGGCTGCCTACTGTGGCGCCCAACACGCGGTGGGCGTAGCCAACGGCACCGAGGCGATCACAATCGCCTTGCGCGCAATGGGAGTTGGGCCGGGCGACGAGGTTGTGGTGCCGTCGTTCACGTTCTACGCATCCGCCGAGGCGATCCCGCCAACCGGCGCCACCCCCGTGTTCTGCGACGTCGATCCACAGACATTCTGCATCAATGCGGAGACAGTCGCCAGCGTGCTCACGCCGCACACGAAGGCGGTGATCGCCGTGCACCTTTTCGGCAACGTGGCGCCCGTAGCCGAGATTGAGGCGCTCGGCGTGCCGGTGCTGGAGGATGCCGCGCAAGCCGCAGGCTCGCGCACCGCCCATGGACGTCCCGGCGCGCTCGGCGCCGCCGCCACGCTCTCCTTCTTCCCGTCGAAGAACCTCGGCTGCTTCGGCGACGGCGGCATGATTCTCACCAACGACTCACGCCTCGCCGATGAGGCGCGCGTACTGCGCTTCCATGGCTCGCGCAACAAGGTCTCCTACGAGCTGCTCGGCTACAACTCGCGCCTGGACGAGCTGCAGGCAGCAGTGCTACGCGTGCAACTTCCCCACCTCGACGATTGGTCGGATGGACGCCGTCTCGGCGCCACCCACTACGCTGAGGCGGGACTCGCAGAGCTCGTGACGCTCCCGCGCCCGACGATGGGCTGCTCGCCCGCATGGCACCTGTATGTGGTGCGCCACGCCGAGGCGGACCGTCTCGCGGCGGCGTTGAGCGAGGCGGGCATTGGCTGCCGCGCCTACTACCGCACTCCCGTGCACGAGCAGCCCTCGATGCGCGCCTGGGGCGAAGGCCTGACGCTGCCGGGCACTGTCGAGGCCGCTCGCACACACCTGGCGATCCCGATCAGCCCTGTGCTCTCGCGCGAGCAGGTCGAGCAGGTCGTGAGCGCAGTTCGCGGCGCTCTGCAGCCCGCCTAGCGCCAGCGCTCCAGCAGGTCCTGCTCGCCCACCTCGCGCACCACGCGGGCGGGTACGCCCATCACAACCGCGCGAGCGGGCACGTCGCGCGTGACAACGGAGCCGGCGGCCACGAACGCCTCCTCGCCAATCTCCACTCCCGGGGTGAGCACCGCGCCGCCGCCGACGCGGCAGGCACGGCGCAGCGTCGCTCCGCGTAGCGGGGATTCGGAGTCCCGCCCACTCCGGTGGCGAGACATCGTGTCGTCGTTCGTCGTAGTGGTCCCCGGGCCGATGAACACGTCGTCCTCGATCACTGTGAACGCAGTCAGGTACACGTTCGTCTGGACCTTTACGCGCGCGCCCACCACTACGTCGTTGTCAACCACGCTGCCGCGTCCGACAACAGATTCCGGGCCGATGCTCGAACGCTCACGTATGTAGGACTGATCGCCAAGGATCACCTCCGCGGCCACGCTCGCTCCCGCAAAGATCACCGCTCCGCAGCACACCGTCACCCGCTCGCCGATGTCCAGAACGCCAACCTCTCCTTTTGCGGAGGACCCGCGCGCCAAGCGTGGACGCTTGCCGAGCACCGCATGATCCTCGATCACACAGCCATCGCCGATGACCGTCCCCTCGTGCACAACCACGTGCGATCCAAATGAGACGCTCTCACCGATCCTCGCTCCGGCATGCACCACCACGTGCGCCCCGAAGTCGACACCTGCGCCCACATTCACGTCCTCGCCGAGGATGAGACCCGGCGCTCGGGCATCTTCGCTCAACGCGAGCTTCCCATCCACGGGTACGACCCATTTCCCCCAAAAAACAGCCCTCCGCGGCGACGCGAAGCAGCCGGCCTCACAACCGCACCACGTTGCCCACGTCATTCGCGCGCGTCACCCCGCGCAAATCGACCGTGATGGGGGCGCCCAGCGCCACCTGTCGGTAGTCCACGCCCGGATGAGCGGTCACGATCAGCGCGAGATCGGCGCCTGAGAGCGCCTCCGCCACCGGCACGCTCTGCAGGACGAACTCGGGCAGCGTGGGAACGTGCGGGTCGTGGTAGCAGAGCTCTGCGCCGAGACCCTTCAGCAATTCGAGGATCTTCAGCGCAGGAGACTCGCGCACGTCGCCCACTCCCGGCTTGTAGCTCACGCCGAACACGGCAATTCGTGCTCCCCTCACCGCCTGGCCTGCGTCGTTGAGCGCACGCTGCACCTTTGCCACGCAGTGGTAGGGCATCTGTTGGTTCACCTTGCCCGCCAGCTCGATGAACTCGGTGCTCATGTCGAACTCGCGCGCACGCCAGCTCAGGTAGAAGGGGTCAACCGGCAGGCAGTGCCCGCCCATTCCCGGTCCGGGCTCGAAGCGCATGAACCCGTACGGCTTGGTCGACGCCGCCTCCACCACCTCCCAGATGTCTATCCCCATCCGGTCGGTGAGCATCGCCAGCTCGTTCACCAATGCAATGTTCACCGAGCGGAAGATGTTCTCGAGCAGCTTCGTCAGCTCCGCCGCCTCGGGGCTTGACACACGCACCACCTCGTCACACACAAGCCCATACAGCGCCTCAGCGCGATCGGCGCACGCCCCCGTCAGCCCGCCGAGCACCTTTGGCGTGCTGCGCATGGTGAAGTCTGTGCGGCCCGGATCCACGCGCTCGGGCGAGAACGCCAGGTGGAAGTCGCTGCCCGCCACCAACCCTGACTCCTCGAGCAGCGGCGCCACTTGCTCGCGCGTGGTGCCCGGGTAGGTAGTCGACTCCAGCACAACCAGCTGATCCTCTTTTAGCACCTCAGCAAGCGCCCGTGTGCTCTGCACAAGCGGGCCAAGGTCCGGCTCACGGTTGGCGCTCAGCGGCGTTGGCACGCACATCAGCACCGCCTCCACGCCTGCGAGCTCCTCATAGCGAGTGGTGACAGTCATCCTTTTGAGCACCGCCTGCAAGCGCTCGGAGGGAATGTCCTCGATGTAGGACCGCCCCGCCGTCAGCTGCTCGGTCTTGCGCGGGTCGAGGTCCACCGCCACCACGTCGCAGCCCTCCTCGGCGAACGCCACCGCAAGCGGCAGCCCCACATAGCCAAGTCCGATAATGCCTACCGTCGTCATCAAGCCAGCAGTCTAGGCCGGGCCCGCGACGGCTTGCAGATCACGTAGGTCCGCTTGCGTCATGCGCTCCACGAGCTGCTCGAAGCTCACCTGCGGCTTCCACCCGAGCCGCGCGCGCGCCTTGCTGGAGTCCCCCACGCTCGCGGTACTCTCGGGCGCGCGCACGAGCTTTGGAACCACTCGCACATAGCGCTCCGCCTGAAGGCCCACACAGGCGAAGGCTGTCTCCGCCAGCTCCGCCACAGTGCGCCCCACCCCACTCGCGAACACATAGTCATCGGGCTGCTCCTGCTGGAGCGCAAGCCATGCGCCCTGCATCACGTCACCGGCGAAGGACCAGTCGCGCACAGCGTCCAGGGCGCCGAGCGTCACCTCATTCGCCAGCCCGAGCTTGATCTGCGCGGCTGCCCGTGTGATCGTGCGCGTCACGAACTGGCGCGGACGGCGCTCAGACTCGTGGTTGAACACAATCCCCGAGCACGCATAGAGCTCATCATGCTCTCGCAACGCTCCCACAAGCTGATGCGAGGCGAGCTTTGCCACCGCATACGGCGTCGTCGGGCGAAACGGGGTGCTCTCGCGCTGTGGGCTCTCCTGCGTCTCGCCGAACATCGCCCCCGACGCCGCCACGAACACGCGCGTCTGTGGGGCGCTGTCGCGCACCGCCTCGAGCAGCGCCGCTGTGGAGCCCGCGATCGCCTGCAGCGTCTCTGCCGGACGTTCCCAAGAGGCGGGGATGAATGAGGGCGAAGCGAGGTGGTAGAGCTCGTCGGGCCGCGTCTGCTCAACCGCCTCTCTGAGGCTTTGGGGGTCAAGCAGCTCACCTGCAACCACACTCACGCGCTCGCGCAGATGCTCAGAGCAGCCGAGCTTTCGCTGGCCACCATCGCGCACCACCCCGCACACCTCATAGCCCTTCTCGAGCAGCAACTCCGCCAGGAACGACCCGTCTTGACCGGTGATGCCTGTTATCAGCGCGCGTCGTTGTTGCATATCCA
>JBAPMC010000192.1:0-4314 GCA_049278415.1 Solirubrobacteraceae bacterium | reverse complement strand
GGTCTGAGCTGGGTTGTAGATCCACTCGACGGCACGGTCAACTTCCTGTTCGGCATACCCCAGTGGTGTGTGAGCGTGGCGGTCACCGATCAGCTCGGCTCGCTGGCGGGCGCCATTTTCGACCCGTGCCGCAACGAGCTGTTCAGCGCAACCCGCAATAGGGGTCCGCTGTTGAACGACGCGCCAATCACCGCATCCGGGCGTGAGGACCTTGCTACCGCCATGCTTGCCACAGGCCTCGCCTACGATGCGGACGTACGCTCCGCGCAGGCAGATGTGCTGGCACGCGTGATCCCACGTGTGCGTGACATCCGCCGCTTTGGCAGCGCCGCGCTCGACCTCGCGTGGACCGCCGCTGGACGCTACGACGCCTATTTCGAGCGTACGGTCAAGCCGTGGGACATCGCTGCAGGCACACTGATCTGCGAACAGGCCGGTCTTACAGTGCTCGAGCTGCCCGAGCACGAGCGTCTGCCGCTTGGTGTGCTCGCCGCCGTGCCTGCGCTTGTCGCGCCACTGTTCGAGCTTGTGGGCTGAAACTCCCTGGACCATGACTCAGTAGGGCCTGCCTGCCGAGCTGTACGGTACAGCCAAAATTGCCTCTGTAGATCGATGCGGCGGGGGGGATTCGAACCCCCACGCCCTTACGGACAGGGCCTTTTGAGGGCCCCACGTCTACCATTCCGTCACCGCCGCAATGAAGCAGATACTACGCGGAGTGTGCCAGCACGTCGTGGTCGGCGTGCGGATCAAGCTGCTCGAGCTCGATGTTCCAGCCCTGTGAGAAGCCGCGCATAGCGAATGCAATGAGCAGGATCTGCACCGGAATGATCACGAGCGTGATCACGCCGATCACCCCCGCGTTGAGCGCCGGCTCTGCGAAACCTGCCTTATCGCGCGCAAACCAGCTCGGCGCAGACACCATCGCGAACACGCACAACAGCAGAGCAAGCGCAGCCGCCATCGGCAGCACGCCACGACTCCAGCGTCCCGCGAAGAACGCCATCATCACGTAGAGGGCGGCGTAGACCAGCAGGATCGGGATGTCTCCCTCGAGCGTTCCCCAGCCTCCGATCGTCACGATCAGGATGAGAGCGGCGGAAGCCAGCAACAGAAGCACCACCGTCAGGCGGGTCGCCTGGACCGCCGGCTTGCTCCGGTTAGGGTGCGTCACAATCACGCCAGCCTGCTCGCTTCGACCCAAGGTTGAGGACATCGCACTGTTGACCATACAATCTAGAGCGGTCCTCACGCAACCCCGCGGGCGTGGTGGAATTGGTAGACACGCTGGCCTTAGGAGCCAGTGGGCTTACGCCCTTGGGGGTTCGAGTCCCTCCGCCCGCATCACAGGAAGCGCAGTTGAAGCTTCCCTCAGACCTCGGGGCAGGCATCAACGACGCAAAATGAATGGCCGGTCTTCCTATTTTCGCGAGCATGGCTCACGCGACTGTGCTCTCATCGCCGCCAGCTTCGGGAGCTGCGCATGATGATGCGCAGAGCTGTTAACTCACGACATGCTTCTGGAACAGCGGTCAATGTGCCCTACGGCTTGCTAGCGGCGGGAACCCATCGGCGCATGCGCCTATGGACGAGGCTCGTGTTGTCCAGCGCAGCCTGCGGAACGCTTGCGTTGTGGCTCCCATCGCTTGTGGTCGACGCTAGGGCGAGTGGCTTGCAGCCCCCATCGCTTGCCACTGCGAGCGTTGCTGGCGCAGCCAGCCAGCCCTCTCTCCCGGTTACGGTGTCGATCGATCCGCTTGATCCGGGCCGACGTGTGGCTCAGCGGTTTCTCGGGCTCTCTTTCGAGGCGGCGGCGCTCGGCCAGCTCGCACAGTACGCCGACCGCGGCAACCTGGTGGAACTGCTGCGCTCGCTGGGCCCCGGGATGATCCGCTTCGGCGGCGTCACCGCGGACGAAAGCGTTGCCTGGACCGACCCTTCCACACCAAGACCGCCGTGGGCGTCGAGCGTGATTGGCCCAGCGCAGTTGCGCGCTATCGGCGTGCTTGCGCGTCGCAGCGGATGGCAGATCCTGCTCACGGTGGGTTTGGCCCACTACGAACCGACGGCTGCCGCGCGCGAGGTAGCGGCTGCCCACAGCGCGCTCGGGCCCTATCTCGCCGCGGTTGAGATCGGAAACGAGCCTAATGCCTACGGAAGCCACGGCTTCCGAGAACTCCCCTGGATTGCCCAAGGATATGAGGAAGAGGTCAGTAACTACCGCGAAGCGATCGCAACCCTCACACCCGGTGTGCCAATCGCCGGTCCCGACGTATCCGGCTCGGGCGCCTTCAGCGAATGGGGGGATGAGGAGGCACTCGCGCAAACACCTACCCTGCTAACAGGACACCACTATCCGCTTGGATGCGCACAGACGCCCGCGCCCTCAATCGAAGCGCTGCTGAGCTCCGCAACCCGCGGAAGCGAGGCACGCTCGCTAGCGACCTATATGTCGGTGTCCTCCTCCAACCGCATCCCGTTGCGAATCGACGAGGCCAACACGGTCTCCTGTGGCGGAGTGGCGGGGATCAGCGACACGTTTGCCTCAGCGCTGTGGGCAACCGGCTACATCACACAGGCTATGGCCGCAGGTGCGGCAGGCATCAATCTCGAGGGCAATCCCACGAACTGCAACGGATATACGCCGCTGTGCGCGCCCAATGCGGCGGCTCTCGCGAAAGGGTGGCTGCGCGTCCAGCCAGAGTGGTACGCGCTCCTGCTGACAAGATCGCTCGTCGGCTATCGCCCACTGCCAACAACGATCACAGCCGAAGGCTCACCCGATCTCGCAGCAGCATCCTTCTCGGGACCTGGCCGCTCGCTGAAGGTGGTGCTGGCGGATGATGAACCGGAAGGCGCAAGTCCACTGACACTACGGCTGAACGTAGGCTCCGGCATGGGTGTGGCACACATTCTTCGCCTCACCGCGCCCTCGCAGAGCGCTGGCGGCGATGTGCTGCTCGCTAGCCGTGCAGTTGCAGCCAACGGCTCCCGGCTCGCTCCCGTGGGGACCGAGAGCGTCGCCACTCACTCGGGAGTTCTTGCGCTCGAGCTCGCACCCGGCAGTGCTGCGCTCGTTACCGTGATGAGTCGATCAAAGCCGCATCGCGCTGGCCACAAAGGAGCGGCCAAGCGGTAACCGTCCCGCCTGCACTGGCGGAAAGCACTGATCAGTAGAGCACGTCGAGCTCGCCGGTCAGTTGCAAATCAACGGTCAGCTTGCGATCAACGCCGAGGGCAGCGCGAGCGCCTGTTCGGCTGCCCGCACTGACTCAACGAAGATCTCCACGCCCGTAAGCAGCAGCTCACGCGTAATCACGAGCGGTGGAAGGAAGCGCGCAACGTTGCCGAAATGGCCACCAACCTCGATGACTACGCCCTTGTGGAAGCACTCTGTGCGGACCTGTGCCGCCATCTCAGGCCAAGGCTCCTTCGTGTCCCGATCCTTCACGAGCTCGATGCCGATCATCAGTCCGCGCCCGCGCACATCACCGACAGACGGAAGCGTGTCCTGCACATCGCGCAGCAGCCCGAGCGTAAGCTCCCCGAGTGCAGCAGCGTGCCCCGGCAGGTCCACCTCTTGCATGAACTCGATCGCGGCGAACCCGGCGGCCATCGCGACCTGGTGGCCACGGAAGGTGCCAATGTGAGCACCTGGCTTCCAACCGTCGAGCTCTGCGTCGTAGGCGATGCAGGAGATCGGATAGCCGATGCCACCGAGGGCCTTTGAGAGCGTCATCACGTCGGGGGTGACTCCGTCGTGCTCGCAGGCGAACATCGTGCCCGTTCTCGCAAAGCCGGTCTGGATCTCATCACAGATCAGCGGCACGTCGTGCTTGCGCGTGATGCGGCGCACCTCGGCGAGATAGCCGTCGGGAGGAACGATCGTCCCGCCCTCGCCCTGAATGGGCTCGATCAGGACTGCTGCAGGCTTGGGAATGCCGCTGTGGGGATCTGTCAAGGAGGTATCGAGCAGGCTTGCGCATGCCATCTCGCACGAGTCTGGCTTCAAGCCCAACGGGCAGCGATAGCAGTAGGGATAGGGCATGAAGTGAACGGGGGTGGCGGTGGGACCACCGAAGCCGACGTCGCTTGTTACCGACAGGGCGTCTGCAGTCATGCCGTGGTAGGAGCCCTGGAAAGCAATTACCGCGTTGCGCCCTGTGTGGGCGCGCGTGAGCTTCAGCGCAGACTCGATCGCATCGGAGCCGGTGGGTCCACCGAAGTGGAAGCGTGCGCTCTCTCTCAAGCGGCCGGGGAGCAGCGTCTTGAGCTTTCTCATCAAGCGCAGCTTTGGCTTAGTGGGGAAGTCGA
>JBAPMC010000191.1:0-3456 GCA_049278415.1 Solirubrobacteraceae bacterium | reverse complement strand
TTCCAGCGCTTCTGGTCTTGCCGCCACTTTTTATACCGCTCCTCCTCGCGAATGATGACGGTGCTGTCGTTTGCCGCCTCCGAGCGCAGCGATTCACCCTCGTTAAAGTGCTTACCGAGAATGTCCTCCGCCTCCGCGCGCGACACCTTGAGCTTCGCCACGCTCGGCAGTCTAGCCGCCTGTCCGTCGGGATCGGCTCAGTGTCGAACGTGACGCTCACCCCAGCGGGGCAGCGCAGCCTTGAGGCCTCGTCTGCCCCTTGGCTTGGTCGAGCCGGCGGTATGGAATCGAGAGGCGATCACTCCCGCAGAAGTCGCTCCACGGCGCCGATCTGAACCCCTGTACGCTGATCGAGTGGCCCTCGACACGACGCGAGAACCACCCGCGCCGGCAGTCCTCCAAGAGCTGCTCGACGAATCGCTTGCGCTACTTGAGGCCGCGGTCACGGGCTACCACGAGCGCGGCGAAGTTGTCCTGATCGCACCAGCCGCCACGACGATCCGCAAGCTATGTCACGCGACCAGATGGCAGACACCTCTCCTCGCGCAGGTCGAGGCTCACGGCGCCGTCGTACCTGAGTTTCCCGACGCCAGCCCCGGCACCGCGATGGGGTTCGGTGTGACGTTCCACTTCCGCTGGCCTCAGGTCGTGAACGCTAAGGTCACCTCCCCCATCGAGCACGAGAAGGTGGGCCTGTCGCCGTGGCGAGAGTGGTGGAAGTCGAATGCGTTGTGTCTGCCGGCCGATTCCTCGACCAGCTGGCAGGCTGGACGCCTCAGCATCTCCCGAGAGCGCCTTGTAACCGAGTGGGCGAACCGCTACGGCGGCGCGCACGTGGACACTAAAGGGGCCGAGCGCTGGCTCACAGACCTCGTGAATATGGAGCATCTCGGCTATTGGTCCGACACAATCAACGAGGGAGGGAGGCGAGAGGCAGCCCTCGTCTGGTTCGATCAGCCGCACTCCAGCAACGTGAGCTGGCACCAGCTCACCGTCCCTTCGCGCGCCCTAGCGCATCTGGTTCTTGTGCGCCTAGCCGCCGAGGTCACGACCGCGTACGGGCGGCCCGTTCCAGATACCGTGGCAACGATGTTCGGCATCCCCATGCCCCCCTTCTAGAGCCCACCCCGAGAGTCATCAGCCGCCGGCGAGCCGAGGTGCTGGACGACATCATCGCCTACGTTCTATGCGGCCGGGTCGGGATCGACCTGTCTCAAGCGAGCGCACCCTTACATAGCCGGGTATGCGAACACCTGTTCGTCTATCCTGATAAACTTCGCGCGCATGAGCCAGCCTAGGAAGCACCACATCGTTACGGCGGGCTATGTGAGGCGCTTTACGCATGACGACGTCGTCACGGTTCACCGGCAGGATGGGCGGGTGTATGACGAAGGTCCGGCAGGCGTGGGTTACCAACGCGACTTCTGGGGATCACCCGAGCTTGCGAGCAGGATCGAGGCCGCGTTCTGCAAGCTGGAGTCCTTTGCCCTGAATGTGATCAACGACATCCAGGGCCGTTGGCCGCTGACGGGTAATCAGCGCGCTGCCTTGGGACGGTTCCTAGCCCTGCACATAGTTCGGTTGCCAGCTTACGGAGGCTTCACACGTATGCTGGGCGAGTATGCGGCGCGGCAGACGATCGCTGACGGGGTCGTGGAGTACCAGATGGATCCAGAGGAGGCCGCAGTGTACGCCGAGGCTCTGCGCGACGAGAGCGTGCACGTCAATTCTCTTGTGAGGCAGATGTCGCGGATCGCCAGCTTCTTCTGCAGCATGCACTGGAGCTTGGTCGAGTTTCCCGAGGACTGGCTCATTTCATGCGATCAGCCAGTCGTTCTGCTGCCGTACTCCCTCTCTCCGATCACTCCTGCGTCAGCGATCACACCCCAGGGGCTTGCGGCCACTCTGGAGGGGCGCTTCACACTCGATCCGCGCCATGCTCTCCTGCTCACTTGGCACGAGACGGAGGAAGCCACGCTCGCCGGCACGTATGCGCAAGCATGCAGTATCAACTGCGCGCTGAGAGCACAGACCCTCCAGGAATGGTTCTGCCGTGCAGGCTCGACCCCACCGTTTCTCTCACCACCACTGGCAGAAGAACGCATATATCCGATCTCGATCGAGCTGCTGCCGGGTTACAGCGTAGGCAGTGCCGCTGCGTCTAAGCGGCGGCTTGCTGCTGAGGATCTGGTCCTCAGGATGGTCAACGAGCAAACACCAGCGAGCAAGATGCGCTGGGTGCGGGTTAGCGAGGGAGCACCGGCCTAGTTGGCTAACTGGATAGATCACGACGGTGATTCCGCTCTTAAGTCGAGTTCGATGGTAGTGCCTGTCGGTGCTCAGCGGTTGGGAAGCGGCATGTCTCTGCATGCTTCGGATGCGTCATCGACTTCCACCACGCGATTTAGCATCCAGTCGGCTGGCGCTTCGCTGGCCTGCGCGGCGTGGCGCTCGATGTGAGCGATGGCATCGCTAAAGAGCGGTAGCTGAGCATCGCGTGCGCGCTGTGGCAGGACGACGAGCCCCGTGTGCAGCTCGGCGTTCGTGCAGAGTCCTACGAAATCGGCGTGGTTGTTCGTGACGAACACGGACTCCTCACTGACTGCGAGTGCCAGCAGCTCATCGTCTCGCATACCGAGCTGCCCTCGGTCGCGCGTGGAGGTCGCCTCGTACCCGTGGGAGTGCGCGTGGCCGACCAGCATCGGCGTCAGGCACTCATCGATCCAGAACTTCACGCGCCTCGTGCGGTGCGACGCTTGGGCACGGGCCGGCTCGCAGCGGCGTCCCACGGGCGTACGGGACGGCCGCGACGCGGGTTGGCGTGCGCCCACAGCACCGCGACTGGGTATGCCTCCTCCGGGACGTGCGGGTAGTCCTCGCGCAGTACCTCGTGTGTCTCGCCCATCTCAATCAGGCTCGCGATCGTTCGTACGGGCACGCGGGTTCCCGTGATGACTGGCTCGCCTCCCATCACGGCCGGATTGCGCTCCACGTAGCGGTCGCGCAGACGGGCGTAGGACTCGGCGCGCTCGATCGTCTGCGCGACATCCTCGGTCATCGCCACGCGCAGTGCCTCCGACAGCGCAAGCTCAGAGCCGACAGCCTGCGGCTGCGCTCCTGCCAACCACCTGCGAAGGCTCCCCTTCGCCTTAGTCGGAAGCGCGACATCGATCTGGCGCAGCAGAACGAGCAGCGCGACTTCGTGCGCGGGGAGCAGCGGCTTGCCTGCTCGACGCTTTGGCTTTACGACTCCCTGCTCGATCGCCTTGTCTATCGCGTTCAGCGGAACGCGGCCGATCTCGGCGGCCTCGCGGCGGGTCAGTAGTACGGATGTGGAAGCCATAGAAATCTATCCCCTGCCTTGCAGCACTTTACCACGGCGAGGTGCTCCGACGGCCGAGTCGGTGCTGATTCATGCGTCGGCTGCACCCAGCATCTCGCCGTACTCTGCCTCTA
>JBAPMC010000190.1:0-17067 GCA_049278415.1 Solirubrobacteraceae bacterium | reverse complement strand
GTGTTTGTTGCCCAGGCGACTGCTGCGAGAAGCAGGCACGTACAGACAACGAGAGCCGCAAGAAGGACCCGAACTTTGAACGTCACAACCATCTCCCCTGCTTGTTACCGCCGATCCCGTCTCGGGCTGCGGTCGCCTCCCTAGAATTCAGTTTACCAACAGTAACATGAATCTGTGGGAGTGTCAACTAGGCTCGTTCGAGCAGCTCATTGTAGTTTGTGCGCGCTATCCACTGTCTGGGGAGGGAAATGTGCCCGCGTCTCGTTATGACCAAGCCAGGCGGCGCTAAAGAGGATTAGGCAGCCACCGAGACTCTCGAGATGTGTTGGTTGATTTCCAAGGAAGATCACAGCCGTAGCAAATCCGACAAGGGGGATCAGATTGAGAATGCCGGCGGCGATGGTTGCGCGTACCTCCACGATGGCTCGGTTGTAGAGCAGGAATGGCAGCGCCACACCGGCTAGGCCGGCAGCAATTGCGGCCGCCCAGTGTGAGGAGTCCGCTGAGGGAAGACCGGAGCCGCCCACGACGTGGGAAACAATCGCGAATGGCAGAGCAATGGCTGTGGCAGCCAACAATTGATATGTGGTGACAGTCAGAGCTGGTGCGCGGTAGGTGATGCGGCGCGCAAGTAGGGCGTATGAAGCCGCTGCAAGGGTTGAGCCCAGGATCAAGGCATGTCCGGCGAGTGTGTTTTCTCCAGTTTGAGCTCCCCCGGCGGTTACTAGTGCCCCGATGAGCCCGACGCCTAGGGCTAGGAAGACGCTGGAAGAGACACGCTCGCCGAGAAACACCGCGGCGAGCGGCACGACTATCACAGCCTCCAAAGCGAAAAGGAGCGCTGCCGTTGCTGCACTGTCACGGCGCAGTCCCTCGTTCGCCAGCAGATATGTCAATCCGGGCTCACACAGTCCAAGCACTGCGAACGCCCTCCAGTCTGGCGTTGTGAGCCCGTGACGAGCGCTCATCAATGCGACCGTCCAGATCACCACGCCCCCTGACAGGAGCTCGACTGCAAGTAGGTCTGTTGGGCCGATCTGACGTAGGGCAAAAGCACTCAGTGTGGTCGAGCAACCCCATCCCAACGAGGCGACGGCAAGCATGATTAGTCCCCTACTGGAGACTGGGCGACGGGTCATGGAAGCTGCTCGCAAAGCTCAGCCCTGGCTGGATGTGGCTCGAGAGGGCCTACGGGCGGATCACGCATAGGCAGATCCTGCCACGGTCGCTCCCATGAACATCATCCGTGAGCCCACGTTTGCTTTTGGTGGACGGGCCCACGTGTTCGCAACTCCGAACACGCACGGACGTTTTACGAACTTCTGCGCTCGGTGCCCGGGAAGGTCGGGTGCTCGGCGCACTGTCGAAGCGAACGCAATGGACGCCGTCGACTCGCTACCGCGACCTTGTCGATTGGTTGCCATCGCGCCCGCGGCGTCGGTTGACGCGACTAACGAGGGTCAAGGATCACGAGGGGGATCTTCCGTCCCTTGGCGTTACGCTCATAAAAGTCGTATCCGGGATAAATTGCGACCATTTTCCCCCAGAGCTGATCGCGCTCCTCGTCGGTGGCCAGACGCGCACGGACCTCGCGAACCTCAGAGCCGATCTGAATTGTGGTATCCGGGTTTGCCATGAGGTTATGAAACCAGGCGGGGTGCGATGGCTGGCCGCCCTTGGTGCCTGCCACGACGATTGCATCGCCGTGTTCGTGATACATGAGCGGAGATGTCCGCTTTGTTCCGGTCTTCGCACCCGTGTGGTCAATCAGGGCTATTCGGGGTTGCGGCCACCCGGGAAGATTGCCACCCATCTTTCCACGAGTTCTCCGATAGATAGCCACGTGGATTTTCGTTGAGCGGCGCCCTGCGTACAAGCCGCGCTTGTTGATGAACTCCGAGCTGGCGAGTGTAAATCTTCCGGACAGGGACATTGGCCTCTCTCTATTTTCACTCTATGAGTCGGGGACCATTATGCTCGTGGCGAGCAGCCCCAGCATCTCACCGAACAGCGCCTCATCGACCTCTTCCGGATCGATCATCTTTTCAACGGATAGTCCGGTGAAAAGTGCGAAGATTCCCATGACGACTCGCTCGATGGGAGCCGTCAACTCAATCCCTCTGCGCCTAACCTCGCTTTCGACCAGGCGAACGATAATCTGCTTGCGGGCTCGAAAACAAGCGCGAAACCGTGAGCTGATCTTCTCGTCTTGCAACGCAACCGAGCAGAATTCGTGGAACAGCTTTCCCCACGCTCGCTCTTGGCTCAAGTAGTCGGCGAATATGGAGCCGACGTCGATCGTCTTGCGCTCAGGGGAGGTCTCTTCATCGAGCACCGCTTCGATGCGCTCGATATGAGACTGAAACCGCCGTTCCACTATTTCCAGCAGAAGCTCGCTCTTGCCCGAGAAATTCGAGTAGATGGCCTTGCGTGTGTAGCCGGCTCGCTCCGCGATCTCCTCCAGCGAGCTCTCGGCGTAACCGCGCGCTTCGAAGACTTCAAGCGCTGAGGTCAACAGCCGCTCGCGGGTTTGGTGACGCTGCTGATCTCGCGTCAGCCGAGGCGACCGGTGTGTTAAGGATACATCATGCACCTGGGAACAGAGTGTATCACGACTGATCATACTCCGTGCATCGCATTGACACTGAGCATGAAGTCGGCAGCGCTACGCGGAGACAGCCCGCGACATCCTCGGGGACGCTCCCGAGCTGAAGCTGATTATCCAGTCGGCCAACTCGGGTCCGACGCCTCCACCCGAAGTAGGAAAGGCTAACCAGCCCGTACGGGGTCTGGGAACTTCTCTGTAGACGTGCCGTCGCTAGGCTTTCTCGGGTCATGCTGCGTTTGAGATTGCTCGTGGTTCCGTTTGTGGGGTTGGCTCTGTTCGGTGTCGCCAGCGCGGCCGACAGTCCGGACGCAGCTATCACGAATGCTGCCCTTGCGCCCTATCGCGACGAGCTGCTCAGAGACGCACCTGCCCTCTGTTCGGACCTTACGCGCTCGCCTACTATCGTGCCGAGTGCATCACAGGGAGCGGTCTGCGAACAGGCCGTGCAAAGCGTGTTTGCGGCGGCCGCCTCCCCAACCTTCCCTCGCGACATGGCGCTTTCCCTGCGTGCCACCGCTAGCCACTTGGCAATCGACGGGCACCGCGCGACAGGGATTTTTTCGCTGATTGCCAGCGAGCCAACCACAGAGCATGGAACCCCGGACGTGAAGATCGTGTCGCTAGGCAGATACCAGCTCAGCCTCGAAGAAGTCGCCGGACGATGGCTCGTATCGTCCCAGGCGCGGCTCGGCGCAGTTGGCGACTGCCAGCTGAACCACCACGGCCATTGCACCCCGGGTGTCGAGGACCTCCTGTTCATGCTCGGAATTCCGCTAGGCCAAACACCAGAAGAAATGATCCCCACCCCGATCGCGGTACGGAGGGCCAGCAAGCGCGAGCGACGAGAATTCGCGGCGGGCCGCACCGTCCTCACCCGGTCTGGTTGCCTGGCCTGCCACAGGATCGGCGACGAGGGCAACCCCGGTCCCGGGCAGAATTTCACGCACATCGGCGCACGACTTTCGTCCCGCCAGATCGAACACGCGCTGCTGTCGCCGCGTGAACCGATGCCTTCGTTCAAGAATCTCCCGGCCAAGAAGCTGCACGACCTCATACGCTTCCTGTCCCTAATGCGGTAGTGGCAGAGACAAATGTCCTGGTCACGAAGCCAGGCGGCAATTCTCGCCCCTCACTTTCCGCGCACCTCCATCACGCGGGGTCCTTGAGGGGAGGCGACAAACCTCGAGGACGGAGCGTCAACAGGTCAGACCGCAGAGTCACCAATAAACGCCGACACCGGCACGCTCGGGTCTACGACGGCCGAATCAAGCCCGACTGCGTGCCCGGCGTACCGCGCCAACTTCCTCCACAGCGAGTTGGTCGGCATCGTCGGCCGCCAACGTACCCTGCGCTCGCGCTTCGTCAAGAGCGCGCAGGCCGAGGAAGACGGCAAGCGCGTCCTCGACTACCTGATCGTCGCTCTTATCGGCCTCGCCCAGATCCTGACGGCGGGCGCAGCTAACCAAATTCTCATCGAGCATTAACTTGAGCTTGCGCATTGATTTACCTGGTCGATTTCGCGCGGCAACGAGCACGAAAATAGGGTGATTGCCTCATGTTTGCAGACCTGCTCGGGGGTAGTGTGGGTCAGGTCAACCGAAGGAGATGAAGCTGTGCCGAAGGTATCGAGGCGAGCGCCACACACATCGATGAGCGCGGCCCGGCCGAGGACCGCCATGAGGACCTCGACGGGTACACCGTCAACTTCGTGTCGCTGCACGCGGATATGGACTTGGCGCCAATGCTCAAGGGGCTGCCGGGTGACCGGTGCGACTGCCCGCACTGGGGTTACGTGTTCAAGGGACGACTGATCTGGGCGTTCGGGGATTGCGAGAGGTGTTCGAGGCAGGCGACGCGTTCTACGCTCCGCCTGGCCACACGCCGCGCGCGGAGGCTGGCGCGGAGTTCGTACAGTTCAGCCCGACCGCGGAGCTTGAGGTAGTCCAACGGGCGATGATGGACAACATGCGGCGAATGAGCGCGGGGTGAAGCGCGGGCTCACGCCGGGCCTGGGCGCCCGACGAACTGCTCCTCAGGGATCAAGCCGTGTTGCATCGCGAACAGGCCGGCCGCCGTGCGGGTCGAGGCGTCGATCTTGGTGTAGATGTGCTTGATGTGGTTGCCAACGGTCTTCGGAGAGATTACAAGCAGCTCGGCGATTTGCTTATTGGACAGGCCGCGCGCGAGCAATTGGAGAACCTCGACCTCTCGCAAGGTGAGCCCCGCAGGTCCGTCGCGGCGGCGGGTGGGATCGAACTATTCGCTGCTTCGCAGCGCAGGCGGAGACGCCCTGCGACATCCTCGGGCGATGGACGATGACGAGACTATGGCATACATCATGCGGCCTGGGCGGCGCGCAACAGTGCGCTGATGGCGGACGCCTGAACCCTTCTCACGAGATTTGTAGCATGTTTTGTGCTACACTGATGGGAGCATGCGTCGCTCTCTACACGTGCGTTTGGACGACAGCTCTGTTGCGGCACTCAGCGTGATCCGCAGCGACGGGCTGAGTGACTCCGAGGCTGTCCGGGCGGCGCTTCGCGAGGCCGCCGCTAGACGCAGGGCTCGTACCTCGATCGTCGCGGAGGTGCGAAGGCTTGCAGCAGACGAGGACGATCGAGAGGAGATGCGGATCATCCGCGAACAGATGGCGGAACTGGCGCCGGAGCCCACCGACTGAGGTGGTCCGCGGCGAGATACTTCACCTGCCGGCTCCGCGTGCGCCACGAGGCAAAGAGCAACGAGGCGCACGCTATGCGGTGGTCGTTCAAGCCGACGAGTTTTTGGCGCTAAGCACTGTACTCGTTTCGCCAACCTCCGCTAGCGCGCGACCAGCAAGCTTTCGTCCAGCGATTACACTCAACGGTGCGCAAACGCGCATTCTCGTCGAGCAGACGACCGTCGTTGACCCTGAGCGCTTGGGACGTTCAGCAGGGCGCCTCGATGCAAGTGAGCTGCAGACCGTCGATGAAGCTCTTGCGCTCATCTTCAGCATCTAATGGGCAACGCGACGAAGACGAGCGAACCGTGTGCGCAAACCATACGATGATGCAGTCGGCACGTTAGACGACTCCACCAAAGAAAGGACCGGCCGCGCGGGAGTGGCGCGATGTTGCCCCGGAATGGCCGTCCGACCTTGTGGGGCTTGGTCCAGGCAGCATGACCGGCGTGAAGGTCGCGCAACATTCTGAGAGTCGATATTCGCCTGGACGAGTTTCTGCTCGTAGATGTGTCGCGACGAATGTTCACCACACCAACGAGTTTGTACGACAGGAACGCGAGACGTGCGAAGCCGACCAGCAAGCACAAGGCAGAACGCCATCAGCACCAGCTCAAGCTTGGCTCCCACCGGCCCGTAGAACGCGGCCAGTGCGTCGGTCAGCCACTGCCTCCGCGCTGCTTTTCGCTCTCGACCGGTCGTACTGCGAGATGTAATCAAGGCCCGCCACGATCACCGCGCGACTGCTGAGACGCCCGCTTCCTTAAGGAAGGATGTGCCCGTCGTGATCAGAGGGTGCATGTGTTGTGAGCCTGTCCGACCGAGCCACGGCTGCGCCGTCGGGTCTCGATCAAAGTGTCGTCGATCAGCAACGCCGCAGGCTTCGTGACCGTATTACTTGATATGCCAGCTAGTCGTATTACCACGGCATCTGGACTATCCCAGAAATGCGCCTTTCGGGGTCCGGACCATAGTCACGCATTTACGGGTTCGGGTACGATCAAACCCGTGGCACTCGAGCTAGCGAACCTCGACAGCGAGACGCGACGGCACATGATTGCCGAGGTGGAGCATGACCTTGCGGCAGGGACGCTCTACAAGGGTAGATATCTGAGCGACCTTGGTCTCGAGCACTATCCGCGGCTGCTTGGTGAAGCTATCGAGGACGGCACGGACGAGTCGCTTGCTACAGCACTCTCCGCGCCGGGGCTGTTTGCGGAGAGTTACCAGAAGCGCGCAAGCCATCAGGCGGCTACACGATTTCAAAGGTCCCCCGCACAGCCCCGATCACCCTCGCAGAGGGCGAGTTCAACAGGTTCTATCTACGCGGCCTGTGCCAGCGAGCGATTGCTGCCGGCGGACAGGCCATCGAGATCTACCGCGCGCGGGACTCAGCGACGCCAAGGGCGGAATCCGAGGAGATGATCGGCCGCCACCTCGACGCTGACAAGCTTCTTGTTGACCTCCGCGAGCATGTTGGCGTAGATACGGCGCTAGGTCTGCCGCCCGGGCTGAACTCGGGGCTAAGCGGAAGGCTTACCGCCTAGAGCCCGTACTGCCTCAGTCGGCGACTCTTGCGTCGACGCCCCCGCTTCCGCGGAACGCATGGTCCGCCGCTGCTTGTCTGTCCTGGGCCCTCGCTACCCATCCGCGGCAACCGAATAAATCAGCGGCCGGACAGGGTGTTGAAGGCACCCGCCCGGCAAGATCACCGAAGGTGCGTGCTTTCGATGTCCATCGCATCGGCGCACCTATCGTTTGCGCCGACAAGTGTTTGCGCCGACAAGTTTAGTGGAGCCAGCCGGGATCGAACCGGCGACCTCCTGCTTGCAAATTTGGTTAGGACGGTGGTGGTTAGTGTCGGTCGGGCTTAGTTGGCGCTCTAGTGCAGCTTTGTTCGCTCAATGATGCTCGTTGGTGGCGGTTGTTTTCGCCTTGTGCTTCGTCCCTGCTTCGTCCCATGAACATGGCTCCGTACTCGGCTCTGTGTATCGCGAGCGTCCTGAGTGTGCTGGGACTCAAACAGGTAGACGTAGGTGCTCCATGCCGTTGAGGATCGACGCTCTAGTGCATCGTTACGCGCTCTGGATTGGCGGGATCGCCACATAGAATCCCGCTCGTGCCGATTGAACACTTCGTTTGGACTACTCATGCCGTGCTCCGGCTTGACGAGCGACACTTGAGTCAGTCCGATGTCGAGAACGCAATTCGTGAGGGACACGGAGGAAGGCAGATCAACGACGGACAGGCAGACTGGCTCATCGAAGGCATCACTGCATACGGAGTCAGATTTGAAGCTATCTACGATCATCCTGTCGGCGACGATGAGACAACCGCTCGTATCGTGTCTGCCTGGCGCGTGGACTCGCCGTAGGGGATCGAGCAAGGTACTCTGGAGGAAGCCATGTACGCCTATTACGATCGCGAAGCGGACATCGCCTGGCTCCCCACCGGTGAGTCCGACGATGTCGTCAGCGAGCGAGTCCCCGGTGGACTAAGGGACTACGACCGCACTACTCACACGCTAGTAGCGATCGAGGTCTGGGACGCCAGCACCAGGCTGCCTCGAACGCTCCTCGAAGCTCTGCCGGCTCCCAGCGCTCCGCACAGCGCCGTCGCATAGTCTCGGCTTGGCCCGGCTCGCTCGCCGGGCGGAGCATCTTCATAGGTCAGCTGCGGGAACCTCAGAATCGTGATCGGCGAGGATCTGCAACGCCTCACCGTGATCCGCGATCACACGCTCGCCAACGCTACGTATCCGCTCGCTGACCTTCTCGGTGGACATGATCCGCAACTCGCCGCCGGGAAGCTCCTCCACCAGTACTGAGGAGCCCGGCATATAACCTTGGGCCTCGAACTCCCGGGGAATCGAGATCACGTTGCTGTTGCCGACGCGGCGCGAGGTAATCGTCAGGGTCGCGAACCCCTGAGGACGGGGCGTCAACAGGTCCGGCCACAGGGTCGCCGATGAGCGACGACACCAGCCCGCTCGGGTCTACGACGGCGCGAATCAAGCCCGGCTGCGTGCTCTGTGTACTGCGCGGACTTCCTCTACAGCGAGTTGGTCGGCATCCTCGGCCGCCAATATACCCTGCGCTCGCGCTTCGTCGAGAGCGCGTAGGCCAAGGAAGACAGCAAGCGCGTCCTCGACTACCTGATCGTCGCTCTTATCGGCCTCACCCAAGTCCCTGACGGCGGGCACGGCTAACCAAATCCTCATCGAGCATCAACCTGATCTTGCGCATTGCCACGGCATGGAGCCAATAGAAGTCAACGCGAACCGGCTGGCATTGGTTCCCGGTGGAGAGTTGATGCTTGGCTCCTCGGGGCTCCGGCTACCCCGGCGGTCCGCCGAATCAGCGCAGCGCTACCGAGCAAAACCCCACCGACCGCAACCTTCAACTAGGATGGCGCCGTGCGGGAAGGCTGTGCATGCCCTTGAGGAGTTGCCTTGCGGTCGTCGCCGTCGCCGCCGTATGCGTGCTGGGGTCGACGGCCGCCACCAGCAGCGCTGCCGTGGGCTCGGTGCTCGTCTATCAGGGAAACGCCGACTTCATCAAGACGCATTCGAGCGGCGTCACCTATACCGACTTCGGCCTCGCCACAGGGCTCGCCGTGCAGAATGCGGAATCGCTGCCGAACCCGCTGCTCGCCGCCACCACGCCCTGCCTGATCCTCGAGACGAACGAAGAACCGTTCTCGGAAGCGCAGCTCGTGAACCTACGAGGGTATGTCACCAGTGGCGGGCGGATCATCGCGATGGGCCTTCGCGGCAAGGGGGAACCCGAAGCCGCGAACGTGGACAGAGCACCCTCAACGCGATGGCTGCGAGCCTCGGAGCGACTGTCAGCTTCGTCGGCAACGATCTCGACCCCGCCGGGCCCGCAGAGCAGACCACGACCAACATTTCCGCGTCCCCCTTCACGGCGGGGATCACCGAAATCCTCGAGAACGACGTGTCGGCGATCATCGTCAACGGAACCGCGCAAGGACTGGTGAACACGCACTCCGGCATCCCCTTCTTCGGTGGACAGATCCTCGGCGAAGGACTGCTCGTGATGGACGGCGGCAATGTCGGCACGTTCAATGATCAGCACTATGAAGCGCACGGCTACACGCTATATGGCAACGGCGTGCTCGCCTCCCACCTGTGCGGGACACATCAGGTGCCGGTTAGCGCGGGGCTCGGCTCAGGCGGCCTCGGCGGTGGCCCGGGCGGCGGTGGCCCCGCCCCTGAAAGCACCCCGGGGCCAGCGCCCAGCGCAACGCTCACTGAATCCGAACGGTTCAAGGTCATTCAGGACATCGAAACGAAGCTTCGCGCGATCGTCTCTGGGGTCGAAGTCGGGAAGAACGGAACGACCGACGCAGCCTTCAAGAAATGGGAAGAATATCTCCGCGACAACGGCATCAACGCAACGATCAACGTCGATGCCAGTGGCACGGTCACGATCACGGTCAGCGGATCACCCACCGCTACCGTAAGCGCCGCCTCGAAGCGTGCGCATGCAGTCGTGATCGCGCGCGCCACGGCTGTCGTCCACACTCCGGGCCGGCTAAAGTTTCACATCGCGCTGACGCGGGAGGGCCGCGCAATGCTGCATGCCGACGCGCAGGCCGACCGCCGCTACTTCCACCTCCACCGCCACGGCCACCATCCGCCTCGCAGGCTAAAGCTGTCCGTCAAGGTGGGCTTCACCCGCTAGCAACCGCTTCATAGAGCCTCTCGAAATGGAGCCAGCCGGGATCGAACCGTCGACCTCCTGCTTGCAAATTTGGCTAGGACGATCGTGGTTAGTGTCGGTTGGGCTTAGTTGGCGCTCCAGCGCAGCTCTGTTCGCTCAATGATGCTCGTTTGGTGGCGGTTGTTTTCGCCGTGTGCTTCGTCCCTGCTTCGTTCCCAGAACGCGTCGCCGTACTCGGCCTTGTGCATACGTGTCGGCTTGGCGCGTGGACGCGCCGTAATGGATCGAGCACGGTAACCTGAAGGGGGCTATGTACGCCTATTACGATCGCGAAGCGGACATTGCCTGGCTCCCCACCGGCGAGTCCGATGATGTCGTCAGCGAGCGAGTCCCCGGTGGGCTGCGGGACTATGACCGCACCACCCACGCGCTAGTGGCAATCGAGGTTTGGGACGCCAGTACCAGGTTGCCTAGGACACTCCTAGAAGCCCTGCCGGCCCCCCGCGCCGAACAGCGCAGCGGCGTAGTCGCGACTTAGCCGAGATCAGGCAAGCGACTTTGGAGACCCTCGGCTAGGGCGCAAGCCTGGTCGGCGAGTCACGTCAACTCGGCTAGAGGTTGTGGGCCATGTCCGCCGAGCGCACGGTCCTGAACCTCGCGCAGCGCTGTGAGCCGATTTCTCTGTTGATGAGGCCGAGTAGACATTGGCGACGCGCTTCGGCACCCTGGATATAGCACTCTGAGACATCACCCAGCAACATTCAATTCTTCCGCGTGTTGGAACGACCGTCACAATTGGCCTACCCGAACTGGGTGTTAACCGTACCGTCTTTAGGGGGAAACCATGAGAAAATCGCCTCTGCGCTTCGTACGCCACTTGGTGCGCCAGGTGTGCTCTACGATCGAGGATTGCTGGCTGATGGTCGAGCAGCGGCGCGGCGCGCTCGGGCCAGCGCACTTGCGGTGGCGCGGGAACTCATCGCTCGACAACCAAAGACGGTGGTCGGACTATGACTGGAGAGGGCGCGGCGAGGATTGGAACGCCTCGCCCGAGTGGAAGCAGGCGCTCATCGAGGATGTGCTAGTCCGCTGGATTCCGGTGGGCGCCGTTGTCTTGGAGATTGGGCCGGGTGCCGGGCGCTGGTCACAGGCTCTCGTGCCTCGGGCTTCACGCTTGGTGCTTGTGGACGTAAGCGAGCGACCTCTTGAGCTATGCCGAGAACGTTTCGGCGGTGATGCTCGCATCCAACACGATCTCGTCCGGGAACGATCTGCCCGGGGTGGAGGACCGTTCGATCGAAGTCGTGTGGTCATTTGACGTGTTCGTGCATGTGGCGCCGCGCGATCAAGCCGCCTACCTTGAGGAAATTGCGCGTGTGCTCACACCAGGCGGCGTCGCGGTTGTACACCACTCCGACGGACGTAATCGCGGTCAACTCCCGTCCCGCCACGGCTGGCGTTCACCGATGTCACGTGATCTGTTCGCGGCACTTGCCATCGAGCGCGGTCTGCAGGTCGAGTGCCAGCTCGACTCCTGGGGCCTCGATGGACGCTACGACTTGAGTGGCTATGCGGATGCCATCACCGTATGCCGGCGCTGAACCCGCGGGGAGCCGTGTCCCCATGGCAGTCGCTCAAACACTTCCGATGATTTCATCGCAGAACTGCCTGAATGGGCGAAACTTGGCTGTGCGCAAACCAGATGGTCATGGTTGCGCCGGCAGTCGGTATCGGCTGACGAACGGTTCGCCCAGCCCCGTTCGGGGTCTGCGTCAGCCCTGGGCGACTGCTGTAGTGACCGGCACGTCAAGGCTCGTGCTGTCGGCTTCGCGCTGCATCTCGATCGCGGTGCGCTCCCTGGGAGAGCAGCATTGCGCTGTCGGCCAATTCGCGGCTTCCTTCGCCTGATGCGCCCATCGCTCGGTGAGCCGCTGATCCCATGGCTTCGTGGAAGCGTCTGCGGTCGCGATTCGCGGGTATCAGCGCCCTGTAACGCCGGTCAGGAGCTCCCCGTCTCGATGTCCCTTCCAGCTCCGTAGTAGGGTCGCCTCATGACCGATCTGGCTGGTGTCTCTCGCGCGGACGAGTGGCGCGCCAAGGGCACCAGCTTCTCGTGGAGCCCGGCGCACGGGGACGCCGCGCCCGTCGAGATCTTCCACGTGGAGCTCGGGGACCCGGATGCGCCCGTCCTGGCGCTCGTTCATGGCTTTCCAACATCAAGCATCGACTGGTTCGACGCGTCCGCGCAACTGAGCACGCGCTTCAGGGTCTGCATGCTCGACTTCCCCGGTTATGGGTTCTCCGACAAGCCTCGCGGGTGGGGTTACAGCCTGCGGCGCGACGCCGAGCTGCTGGACTACTACCTCGCTGAGGTCGTGGGCGCCGAGTCCGTCGTCGTGGTGGCCCACGACCGGGGAGACAGCGTCGCGCTCATCCACTCCGCGCATGTGGCAGAAAAGCGAGCCCGGGTGACGCTAGAGCATCTGGTGCTGTCCAACGGCAACATCTTTCTGCCGCTCTCGAACCTGACCGACGCTCAGCGGCTCATGCTCCACGATCCGGCGGTGCTCCAACAGCTGACGCCGGAGCTGCTCGCGACAGGCATGGGCGCTCTGACGTTCACGCCGCCACGCGGTCCCGACGATCCCGAGGTGCAGGCCCTTGCCACAACGTTTGCCCACGACGACGGCATTGGCGTGCTGCACGAGACGATCCAGTACCTACGTGAGCGCTCCGTCGACGAGCAGAGATGGTTGCAGTCGCTCGCCGCCACGCCACTCGCCACCACCGTGATCTGGGGCGTGTACGACCGAGTCTCGCCGATCCGGGTCGCCAGCCACGTCTGGCACGAGCACCTCATGTTCAAGCCGGGCCGCAACGCGCTTTACCTAATCCCCGGCGCAAACCACTATCTGCAGGTCGATCGACCTGCAGCCTTCGTCGAAGCCGTCCTCCACGCCTTGGACTCAGGTGATGACGCCGCGCCCGGCGCCCTAAGCGACGCGGTCGATGCACCGGTCCTGATCGACCGTTCGCACGTTGAACTCCCCGACGCGACACAAATCGTCGAGAGACGCGCACCCGCAACCGGTCAGGGACCGTAAACCAGATCGCCGACCGCGCTCGACATCGGCGGCGTGATCCGTTCGGCGACAGAGAGCCGCCAGACTGGCAGCAACTCAACAGCGCAGCAAGCACCGACCAAGGACCAGCTGGGGACGGCCCTAATGGTTTAGTTGCCGACCAGAAAAATGGGCGAAACTTGGCTGTGCGCAAACCATGTGCTGATGATGGCGGCGCGACTGGATCTCACGTAGCCGGGGCGCGCCCGCAAGGCGCGCCCCTTACCCTTGGCGCGAGGGGGAGCCGAGCCTCTGGATCATCCGCATGGACGACCACGGCTCACTTTGAGCTCCTTCGCCATCACCAGCCGAGCGTTTGCACGGCGTTCGGTAGCGCCTCGTGACCTTGAATAGGACGGTGTTAGAGCCGACGGGAGCAACATTACGAGTGCCCGGAAAGGCAGGAAGGTGGCATCAGCCAGCGAACCAGCTTTTTGTGTCAGCGGGCGGTTCGATTGCGCGAGTAAGGCAGCATGCCGACGATATGTCACATTGGCCGCGACTCCATGTCGGCGCACAGAGTCAATGAGTTCAAGTATCCCCGAGCGCACGGTCGAGAGCTGGCTGGCGGTAGAGCTGGAAGCCTGGTTTCCCGGAGTCCGCCTGTGGGCGCCCACACAGAGCGCGTCTGGTAATTGGGATCTCGCGGCCCAAGGGGCAGGCAAGCTCATCATCTTTGAGTGCAAGGGATGCGACCCGCGAAAGGCGGGCCATAGCGTTGCAATCAACATGCCTCAACTGGAACGGTATGCGCTTGGCTGGGAATTCGAGAAGGTGCGGAAGCACGTGTTCTATGTGCTTCCGGCTCCACCTTGGAGCGGGCCGGCGCCTTCACCACCTGCGCCTTTCACACCCGCAAACGCCCTGCCGGCGACACATGCGGATCATCGGCTCGGGGGCGTGGCCGGCGGATGTTGGGAATGGTTTCACGTCACTGCCGCCACGACGCTATGGGCCTCGCTGAGGGCCACACGATCCGCTTCTGTCAGTACGCGTCGTTTGCCAAACCCGCCATCGCTCGGACTAGACCCTCATCCTCTCGGGCCCCTTCCTGGCACGGAACGCCTTGGCGACTTCCTTGAAGAGGTCGCGCATTGCCGACGAGTTCCACGCACCGGAGGGCCGGACGACGACATCTCTCCTCAAGCTGGTCAACGCGTGGGACCAAACGACACGTGGCGGCGACCTGATGGGCGACATCCAGAGGGACCGCCCATCTGGCCCGGGAGCGTAGAGCCGCCCGATCTACCGACGCTGCCCGAGAGCGGTCGATTCAGCGATAAGCGAAGCGACCGCTCGGCTCCCACGCCCCTGGCTGCGTTCCTCCCGCTCGACTCACTGGGCCCCGAGGTCCAGCGAGGCTGAGTGATGTCTGTGCCGAGGCGCGGCCGATTAGCGAGCGAGATGACCTCCACTTCGGCTGATGCGGGCGGTAATCTAGCCGGGATAGGTCTGGGCGCGCTCTTCGCCGGTGCTGAGGGAGCAGTGGCAGGTGCGGTTGTCGGTCCATCGGTAGCTCTCTTGCTCAAGCAGGCGGTTGCTCAGGTAGGCGGGTGGATTACCGGCCGGCAAGAAGACCGTGTGAGCGAGGCTATTCGCGTTGCGGCCACTGACCTTGAGCAGTACCTCGCAGAAGGTGGCGAGATTAGGGAGGTGTTTGCGAGCGGACAGTCGGACGCTGAGGACATCGCGGAGGGCATACTCCAAGCAGTCGCTTTCTCCTATGAGCAGAAGAAGGCAGTCTATCTAGGGCATATGCTGGCCTCGATCGCGATTCGACCGGATATCTCCGTCGCCGACGCTCACCGGCTAACACGAGTCGTTGACCAATTGACCTACCGGCAACTTGTCTGGCTGGCGGACATGGGTGCAGCCACAGCGGTAGATCCTGAGCTGCTTTCTACGGCAGCTCTCCTAATAGAGCTTCACCAGGAGCGGACGGTGGAAGGCGTTGCGGATGAGCTGAAGGAGTTGAGCGGCACCTACGGACTAATCGGGAATCTGGGCGCCCCTAATGAGGACGACCTACCGACTGGCGGCAAACCACCGGGCCGCTACTTGGCGCTGACAGTGCGCGGTCGCAAGTTGTTTGAGCTTTTGCGCTTGGACTCGCTACCAGGGACCGACCGTCATACGATGGCGGACGAACTATTGAGCACACTCAAAGCCATCCCGCCAAGCCTACGCCGCTGACGGTGGCTGAGCCATCCTGTGTTTGACGGAGGCCTTGATCTGCCCACCGTCTCCGCGAAACCCAGGGCGGCTCACGCCAGTCCGCGCCAAGACCATCCTGCAAGCCGGGATCGACAACATCAGCGTAGACGGCTGCGACAGGATCGAACCGACCTTCCGCGTACCCGCAGTTCGAGAACCACACGGTCCGATGGAGCCAGCCGGGATCGAACCGGCGACCTCCTGCTTGCAAAGGCGGTCTGGGGCTCGGTGGGTGGTGTCGGCAGGGCGCGAATGCCGATGAAATAAGGGTTTGCGCGTTCGTTGGTGCTCGCTGGTGGCGGCTGTTTTCCGCGTTTGCTTGATCTTTGCTTGATCTCTGGGACTAGACGACGACCTGCCCAACCAGCGCCGGGTTCCCCTCCCCTCAGTCTCCGTCGCCGGGCGTGGAGTCGTCCGTTTGCCCACTTCCGAAAGGAATGCGTGCGATCCCACTCACGAAGCCCGGCACGATCACGCCCAGAACCAGAGCGCACATCGCGAAGATGACAATTGCCGTACTGCCGCTGACAAGTCGAGCTGAATGCAGGATCGCCAGTACAACGAATCCGGCGACAAAGGCGCGGACCATCGACTTACCAACCGAGTGCTTAACGATGGTCTTGAGAAGAGGCTCACCGACCCGATACAGCACCGTCGTTCCCGAGAACAGCACGGCTCCGGCAACCAAGATGCCCTCCCCCTGTCGGAGTTCTCGCCGGTCGGAGAGGGCATTCAGGCACAGCAGCTCGGCGGCCAGCAACACGATGACCAGAGAGAGCAGGATCCCTGCGGCCAGTGGGGTGGCCGATCTCTTCGCGAGCCCGAGGTCAATGACGATCGCCACGAAGACGAGAGGGATAACAGTGGCAACGGTCGCCGCATATGTCGAGTCGTAGCGCACAGCTGAAACTATGGCGATCAGTCCGGGCGCGACTCGTAGTGCCACGAAGAGGCCTCAGAGGCCCGAGTCCAACTCAGGCTATTGCGGCTCGGCCTTTGTGGTCGTGTCGGCGCACTGTGTGGCGGCGCCTGTCTCCAGGTCGGTGCGTCAGAACTGGAGACCGGAGGCCTTGAGCTCGCGTCTTAGCTTTATTTCCCATTCGCTCTGTGGGATGTAGACGAGGCCGCTGAGGTCGGACGGCAGCTCGACGTCAGGCTGATAGATCACGCCGACGTTCTCTCGTCCAATCAGTCCGCAGAACCAGCCGAACTCGAAGACCACGTTCTGGCGGGCACGGGGCTTCACGGCCGTCGAGTCCTTCACGGCACCAACGTCATCGCCCGTGAACAACACCACCGCATACGCGCTGCCGGCGGCGTGATCCTCAAGCTTCTCGAGGACAGTCCGCCCCTTATCTGGCTGCTCGTCAAGGATCACCACCTCAAGATGATCTGGCCCTTCTTTTTCGAGCCAGCGGGCTACGGTTTCCCGGAACCCGGTGTCGTGACCGTGAACGATGAAGACGACCGGATCCTTGCTGCCAGCGGCGGAAGCCTCCGCTGTTGGCGTCGATGAAGTGGGCTCTTCGTCGTATTGCAGTCGCTCGATCAACGACACGAGGACATTCATGCCGTTGCCAGCATTGTCGTAGTCACTCTCAAAGTTCTGCTGCCAGGCGGAAAAGCCACCCACGTAGCTCGGAGGTTCGGCGGCACCATAGAACTCCTCGGCCGCCTCGCTGTCGCCGTAGACATGGCGGAGCGCGGCCCTTGTGCGCT
>JBAPMC010000189.1:0-1774 GCA_049278415.1 Solirubrobacteraceae bacterium | reverse complement strand
CGAATGGGGATCCAGTCAACCAGACGGACCTAACGGGAGCGTACGTCGAAAACGACTACGTGCTTGGGCTCGGGATGGAACAGAACATTCGAGCGATAGAACAAGAAGCAGCCCGAGAAGCAGCGGTTCGCAAGGAAGCCGAAGAACGGGCTCGCGAAGCAGCAATACAAGCCAAATTTGCGGCGCAAATGGCGGCCGAACTAGCAGAAGCTGAAGCGCGCAATCTTTGGGATGCGGAGGCGGCGGCCGGACCACCCGCGGCCAACACAGAAGAGACGCTGAGCTATACGTTTGCTGGCACCGGACGTGCCCAGGCGGCGGGTATATGCCAAACGTGGCCATATTGCTCCTCGCTCCAGACGCAAACTATGACGGCACATATATCTGCTAAATCGTGCACTGTTACCTTTGCTGGTGTTACTTCGAGTTGCGAAGCAGTACTCGCACGCGCCAAGAAAGAGTATGACAGTGATAATAGTTTTGATAAAAAAGTTTACGAGACACTGGACCTCATAGATGAAATATATGATTGCGTCAAGAATGATGGGGACTGTCCCGACTTTGGTTCTAAATAGGAGATTGACGGTGCTGCTGTTGTCTACAATGCGTGCGCGTCTGTAAACTTGTGCGTGACGTAGACTTTAGTAGACGGTATCCTGCGGGGAAGCTGTTTTGGCTTGCGTTCAGGATGTATTGGCACTACCCAGTTCTTTTCACGCTGCTGGCCTTTGCTGTAGTAGCTCCTTTCGGCTGTTTTGTGTGGATTACTACGGGTCATGGACCGTTGGCCCATGGAGGATCGGATACAGCCGAGGCGACCATTGTCACGATTTTGACGTTCTCGCTGGTGACGCCCCTTGTCTCGGCGCTGCATGCGCGCGCAATATCAATTATAGTTACGAAAGAATTGGTCAGCGCACGGCGAGTCGTCGTAGGCAGTATCGGAGTATTGCAGGTGGTATTCGTCACCGTGCTAGTCGCAAATGTTGCTATTGGTGTTGGGATGATAGCGTTCATCCTCCCGGGGGTCATTCTTTGGATGCGCTGGGCGGTTGTGGCACAGACAGCGGCGATAGAGGGTAAGGGCCTGTTAGAGACTTTGCGCCGGTGCGCACGACTGACCTACGGATGCTATTTGCACATTTTCTTGCTCCTGCTAATGGTAGGCGCATTTCTTGTTGTGGTTAATCGCGCAGCAGAGGCCCTTCCGTTGGGAAGTTCGTCTGGGTTTGCTTCTGTTGTTGTCGGCATAGCAGTCCACACATTTGTCGCGTCGCTGACGGCGCTTTCCGGAGCAGTTCTTTACTTCGACCTTAGGGCACGCGAAGGTGACGCCAAGGCTAGTGTTCGCGAGTATCATTACGTTCGGGACCTTGACTAGAGTCATGTTATGGATGGATGCGTCTTCGTCAGAGAATTGTTGTTACGTCTTCGTTGAAGCAGGCGCTTACAGTTAGATAGAATGGCGGGCACACCGTTTGTACCCGGTTGTAAGTTCGCACAGGCTCTCGGGGTTGGCGTGGGATTCGATGTCATGTATGCCTGCTAGTGGTGTCGATGTCGTGAGGAATGTACAAAAGACATCCGCGTCACACATAGTGTTTCGCGTTGTCCTCGGAGGCATCGGCGTGCTCACTGTGTTGGGGGCATTGCACGCAGTGCGGTATGTATTGTGTGGTGTGTTGGTGGCAATTCTGGTAGGTGAGTCGCTGTGGTCCTTGTGGCAAAACGGTCGATGGGGAAAGACCAGAGGCCGAGGAATAGTGAGTTGTAG
>JBAPMC010000188.1:0-17866 GCA_049278415.1 Solirubrobacteraceae bacterium | reverse complement strand
GCGCGCTGCGCCAGAACACGGGGAGCATGCCGTATGCCCCAATCCCTCCAAGTCGGGGGGCAAGCGAGGTATCGATCTCGGCCGTGTGCTCGCTGATCTCTGCTGACACCGGGCGAGGATATAGCGTGGGCCTGTGGCCGATCACTGGAAGCGCCCAACTCGCGCACGCGTGCTGCGTATCCGCGACCGTCTGCGTGAGGTGTATGGCATCCCGCGTATGGCGCCACACGAACGGCCCCTGGACGAGCTTGTGCTGACGGTGCTCTCCCAGAGCACGAACGACCGTAACCGCGACGTCGCGTTTCTGCGTTTGCGTGAGCGCTTCGTAAATTCGGACCCGTCCACCCCAGCCGCCCAGCCGATCGACTATGAGGCGATGCTGGCCGCTCCGGTAGCAGAGGTGGAGGAAGCGATCCGCCCAGGGGGCATCTCGAAGGTCAAGTCAGCCCGCATCCAGGCGATCCTCGCCGCAATTGTCGCCTCCGCGCGCGACCCGCAGGATCCGTTGTCACTGGAGTGGATGCGTACTGCGCCGGTCGAGCAGAGTCGCGCATACCTGTGCGCCTTGCCAGGCGTGGGGCGCAAGACGGCAGCGTGCGTGCTGCTGTTCTCCTATGGCCTGCCGGACATCCCGGTCGACACCCACGTCTCGCGCGTAGGCGCACGCCTCGGCCTGTTCAGGCCCGGCGCTCCCTTCGAGGAGCTGCACAATGAGATGCTCGCACTCACGCCCGAAGGTCACGAGCTCGAGTTCCATGTGAACTTGCTGCGCCACGGGCGACGCACGTGCAGCGCCCGCAACCCGGACTGCGATGCGTGCGCACTCGCGCGGATGTGTCCCAGCCGCGGTCTATTCGCGCGAAGCGACTAGGGGCGGCTCCCTAGAGGCGGCCTCTCGCTTTGCTCGCCGGCTCAGCCGTGAGGGAGGACTGCAAAGGCGATGACTGCGTATTGCAACGCTGCCGCGGCGATCACGAGCGCGTGGAATACCTCGTGATAGCCGAACACCTTCGGCCACGGGTTCGGCCGACCACTTGCATACACGATGGCGCCGATCACATAGAGCAGTCCGCCGGCCGCCAATCCCGCCACGCCGAGCCAGCCGATCGCCCCGGGCAGCTCGCCGAACACCGCCGCTGACACGAGCCCAAGGGCTACATACACCGCCGCAAACAGCCACTTGGGGGCGTCGATCCACAACAACTTGAACACCACGCCGCCGAGCGCCCCAGCCCACAGCACGATCAGGATGGTGCTCGCCAGGGATCCTTTTAGGGCAAGTAGCGCCACCGGCGTGTAGGTACCGGCGATCAGCACGAAGATCATCGAGTGATCCAGCCGCCGCATCCAGCGCCTCGCGTTCGGACGCCACGTAACCCTGTGATACAGCGCGCTCGTACCGAGCAGCGCTGACACCGCCACTGCATAAATGCTCGCGGCGAGACGCGCCCGACCGTCGGACGCCCCCAGGATCAGTGCGACGCCACACCCGAGCGACACGAAAAACGCGTACTCATGCGATACACCCCGCAGCTTCGGCTTGATCGGCCCCGCCGGCAGCGCCAGCTGTGGCCTGGGGAGATTCATACCTAGAAGTTACCGCCTATGGTCGCCGAAGTGTGCAGATGAGGGGCTGTGGGTAAGCATCCGTGGAGTCACTATCGGCGCCGATTGATGACTGCTTGAATGACGGCAGATAATCTGCTAGGTTCCGACTTAGATTTGTACCGCAACTCAAGGAGCATCACCTCATGGGCAAGACCATAGGCATCGACCTCGGCACAACGAACTCGTGCATGGCCGTGCTCGAGGGTGGCGAGCCCACCGTGATCGAGAACGCCGAGGGCGGACGCACCACCCCCTCAGTAGTCGCCTTCACCGCATCGGGCGAGCGTTTGGTTGGCACAGTCGCCAAGCGCCAGGCCGTCACCAATCCCCAGAACACCGTCTTCTCGATCAAGCGCTTCATGGGCCGCAAGGAGGGCGAGGTCCGCGAGGAGGAGTCGATCGTCCCTTACAAGGTCGTATCGGGACCCAACGGCGACGCCCGCGTAGAAGCTGCCGGTGAGCAGTACTCACCGCCGGAGATCTCAGCGATGATCCTGCAGAAGCTCAAGACCGACGCCGAAGCCTATTTGGGCGAAGCAGTCGATTCGGCTGTCATCACCGTCCCGGCCTACTTCAACGACGATCAGCGCCAGGCCACCAAGGACGCTGGCAAGATCGCCAACCTCGAGGTCAAGCGCATCATCAACGAGCCGACCGCCGCGTCGCTCGCTTACGGCCTCGACAAGGAGTCAGACCAGACGATCCTCGTGTTCGACCTCGGAGGCGGCACCTTCGACGTGTCCGTGCTCGAGATCGGCGACGGCGTGTTCGAGGTCAAGTCAACCGCCGGTGACAACCACCTCGGCGGCGATAACTTCGACAAGGCGATCGTGGACTGGCTCGTGGCTGACTTCAAGCGTGACCAGGCAATCGATCTGTCAGCCGACCCGATGGCGCTGCAGCGTCTCTACGAGGCCGCCGAGAAGGCCAAGATCGAGCTGTCCACCACCCAGGAGACGCAGATCAACCTGCCCTTCATCACGGCCGACTCCGCTGGGCCCAAGCACCTCGACACACGCCTCACTCGCGCCAAGCTCGCCGAGCTGACCGCCACGCTGCTCGATCGCGTTGTGGCCCCTGTGCGCCAGGCGATCGATGACGCCAAGGACAAGGGCGTCAAGGAGATCGACCACATCGTGCTCGTCGGTGGCATGACACGCATGCCCGCCGTGCAGGAGAAGGTCAAGGAGCTGACGGGCAAGGATCCCCACCGCGGTGTGAACCCCGATGAGGTGGTCGCCGTCGGCGCCGCCATCCAGGCGGGCGTGCTCGCCGGCGACGTCAAGGACGTGCTGCTGCTCGACGTCACCCCGCTCACTCTTGGCATCGAGACCAAGGGCGGCGTGATGACCAAGCTGATCGAACGCAACACCACGATCCCCACGCGCAAGGGCGAGGTGTTCTCGACCGCCGAGGACAACCAGCCCTCTGTCGAGATCCACGTGCTGCAGGGTGAGCGCGAGATGGCCCAGTACAACAAGTCGCTCGGCAAGTTCCAGCTCACCGGCATCCCGCCGGCGCCGCGCGGCATCCCCCAGATCGAAGTGGCCTTCGACATCGACGCCAACGGCATCCTCAACGTGTCCGCGAAGGACCTCGGTACCCAGAAGGAGCAGAAGATCGAGATCAAGGCAGGCTCCGGGCTCTCCGAGGAGGAGATCAAGCGGATGGTCACCGACGCCGAGTCCCACGCCGAGGACGACCGCAAGGCACGCGAACTGGCCGAGGCACGCAACAACGGCGAGAACGCCGCCTATCAGGCCGAGCGCCAGCTCGTGGATCTCGGCGACCAGGTGGACGCCGACTCCAAGGGTCGCATCGAGGAGGCCATCAAGGAGGTGCGCGAGTCGCTCGAGTCTGAGGACCCGGCCGCGATCAACACGCGCACCGAGGCGCTGCAGAGCGCCTTCCACGCGGTCTCCGAGGCGATGTACCAAAAGGCTCAGGCCGACGCTGCCGCCTCCGGCGACGGCGCCGGTGGCGAGCCTGCGGACGACGGCGCGGGAGCCGAGGAGGACGTCGTCGATGCAGAGGTCGTCGACGAGGGCAAGAGCTGACCTCCATGGCCGACACCGAGTCACACACAACAGGAGCCCCCGGCGCTGGTGCGCCGGGGGGGCAGCATGAGCAATCCAAAGTCGCAGAGGCGGGCATTGCGCCTGCGGCTACCAGTAGCCAGGCCCAAGCAACTCCCGAGGAGCTGGCCGAGTCGCAGCATCACGACGAGTCGCAGCGTCACGATGACGACGATGCCGCCGAGATCGAGGGGGAGCTCGGGGAGCTGGTGAAGACCGCCGCCCAACGCGACGAATACCTTGCGCTCGCGCAGCGTACACAGGCCGACTTCGAGAACTACCGCAAGCGCGTGGCACGCGACGCGGCGCTCGCTCAGGACCGTGGCGTGGCGAAGCTCGCCAAGGAGTTGCTGCCGGCGCTCGACAATCTCGATCGAGCGATCGAGGCGGCCACCCTGAAGGACGCCCCCGATTACGGGGGACACCCTGGAGAGGGCAAGCAGGCAGGCGAGCAGGAGGATCCGCTGCTTGCCGGAGTTCGCCTGGTTCGCTCGGAGATCGCCGCCGCGCTCGCGCGTGGAGGAATCGAGGCGTTTACGCCACTCGGCGAGCCCTTCGACCCCAACCAGCAGGAAGCGATGGCCCAGCAGCCCGTCGAGGGCGCCGCAAGTGGCACGGTGGCCGAGGTCTACCAGGATGGCTACCGCATGGGTGACACGATCATCCGGCCAGCCCGCGTCCTGGTGGCCGCGTAGCCGAGGGCTCAGATGGCGACACGTCCGGACTATTACAAGACGCTCGGAGTCGACAAGAAGGCGACGCCTGAGGAGATCAAGAAGGCCTACCGCAAGCTCGCGCGTGCCTATCATCCGGATCGGAACCCGGACGACAAGCAGGCCGAGGAGCGCTTCAAGGAGATCTCCCAGGCTCATGACGTGCTCGGTGATCCCGAGAAGCGCAAGCAGTACGACAGCGGCACCGGGCAATTTGCAGGTGGAGCGGCGGGCGGCCCCGGCTTTGGAGGCTTCGGCAACTTCGACTTCGACGCCTCCTCGATGGGCGACATCCTCTCCAACCTATTCAGCGGTGGCGCAGGCGCGGGGGGAGCTGGCGGCAGGCGCGCCCGCTCGCGCCCGCAGCGCGGACGCGACCTGGAGACCGAGGTGCGAATCTCCTTCGACCAGTCGATCTCAGGCGCGCAAGTCCCGCTGTCGGTGCCCACGAGCGGTGCGTGCCCCACCTGTCACGGCACGGGCGCTAAGCCCGGCACCACCCCGAAGGTCTGCCCGCGTTGTGAAGGACGCGGGATCGAGACCGAGGGTCAGGGCATGTTCTCGATCTCTCAACCCTGCTCGCTCTGCGGCGGCAGTGGCACCGTGATCGAGGATCCCTGCCCCACCTGTGGCGGCTCGGGCGCCGTGCGCACTGTCAAGAAATTCCGTGTCAACATTCCGGCCGGCGTGAAGGAGGGCTCGCGTATTCGTGTGCCGGGCAAGGGCGAGGCAGGAGCCCGCGGCGGCCCCGCTGGCGATCTGTATGTAGTGACGCATGTCGATCCCTCGCCTGCGTTTAAGCGCAAGGGCGACAATCTCGAAGTCGAGGTTCCGCTCACGATCCCCGAGGCGCTGCTCGGCGCTGAGGTTCGCGTGCCGACGCTCGATGGGTCAAAGACGTTGCGTGTGAAGCCCGGTACCCAGCACGGAGCGCTACAGCGTTTGCGGGGCGAGGGCCCGCCGAAGCTCGGCAGCAAGAGCAAAGGAGACCTCCACTATCGCTTCGTCATCGATGTGCCCGAGAAGCTGACCGACGAGCAGCGCGCCGCTGTGGACGAGCTCTCGAAGGTTATGGACGGCGACCCGCGTGCAGCCTTGTTCTCGGAGACGACCTCATGACCGATCGCAGCCCAGCCGGCAAGCGTGTTACGCGCATCGAGGTTGAGACCGACCGCGGCGTGTTCATGATCTCCGTCGCCGCGGAGCTCGCTGAGATGCACCCCCAGACGCTGCGCATGTACGAGACCCGTGGCCTGGTGGAGCCCAAGCGCTCGCCAAAGGGCACGCGCCTCTATTCGCAACAGGACGTCGAGAGGCTGCGCCGCATTCACGAGATGACGGCCGATCTGGGACTCAACCTCGCTGGGGTAGAGCGAGTGCTCGACCTCGAGTCTGAGGTACAGAGCATGCATGCACGTATCGAAGAGCTGGAGCTGCAAGCGTTGCACGCCCAGGTGGAGCTCGCCAAGGAGCTTGAGGAGGTCCGGCGCTCCTTCCGCGCTGAGCTCGTCCCGTTTCGCGGGGGCAGGCCTGGGACACAGATCGTGCGTGCCGCGGATGCGCGCTCGCCCTTCCGGGTACCGCCAAAAGGAGCCAGCCGACCCGCGCCGGACAACCGATGAAAATGGGAGCGATGAGCCATGACACCGCCTGATGGGCAGATACCCGGCGCCGCCGCGCCCGGAGTCTCGCTTGAGGAGGAGCAGAAGCCGCTCGAGCGCTTCGGCCGCGATCTCACCGAGCTTGCCGAGGAGGGCAAGCTCGACCCGGTGATCGGGCGTGACGAGGAGATTCGTCGCGTGATTCAGGTGCTCTCGCGCCGCACGAAGAACAACCCAGTGCTGATCGGCGAGCCCGGCGTGGGCAAGACCGCGATCGTCGAGGGTCTCGCGCAGCGCGTTGTCTCAGGGGACGTGCCCGAGTCGCTGCGCGAGCGGCGCGTGATCGCGCTGGACATCGGCGCGCTGATCGCCGGCGCCGTCTACCGCGGCGAGTTCGAGGACCGCCTGAAGGGCGTGCTCAAGGAAGTCTCAGAGGCGCAGGGCACAGTCATCCTGTTCCTGGACGAGCTCCACACGATCGTTGGCGCAGGCGCCGCCCAAGGCGCAGTGGACGCCGCCAACCTGCTCAAGCCGATGCTCGCGCGCGGCGAGCTTCGCTGCGTTGGGGCAACCACGCTCGACGAGTATCGCAAGCACATCGAGAAGGACGCGGCCCTGGAGCGCCGCTTCCAGCCGGTGATGGTGGGCGAGCCGAGCGTGCAGGACACGATTGCGATTCTGCGTGGGCTGAAGGAGCGCTATGAGACCCACCACGGCGTGCGCATTCAGGACAGCGCGCTGATCGCTGCCGCCACGCTCTCTCACCGCTACATCGCCGATCGCTTCCTGCCGGACAAGGCCATCGATCTGATTGACGAGGCCGCCTCGCGCCTGCGCATCGAGATCGACTCAGTTCCCACCGAGATCGATGAGGTCGATCGCCGTGTGATGCAGCTTGACATCGAGCTCACATCGCTGCGCAAGGAGAAGGATGAGGCATCTAAGGAGCGCCGGGCGGCGATTGAGGCAGAGCTCACCGAGCTGCGCGCACGCTCGGATGAGATGAGGGCGCAATGGGAGAAGGAGAAGCAGGCTATTCAGGGCGTGCGCGAGACCAAGGAACGTTTGGAGCAGGCGCGTGGTGAGGCCGAGCGCGCCGAGCGCGAAGCGAACCTGCAGCGTGCCGCCGAGCTGCGCTACGGCGAGATCCCCGAGCTCGAGCGCCAGCTCGCCGAGCACGAAGCGGCAGAGCGTGAGGAAGGCGACGGCGAGGCTCCGGTATTCCTCAAGGAGGAGGTCGACGCAGAGGACATCGCCGAGGTAGTGGCGCGCTGGACCGGCATCCCCGTGTCGCGACTGCTTGAGGGCGAAGTGGAGAAGCTGATCCACATGGAGGAGCGTCTGCACGAACGCGTCGTCGGCCAGGCGGAGGCGGTCGAGGCGGTCGCGACCGCGCTGCGCCGCTCACGCGCCGGGCTCCAGGACCCCAACCGCCCGATCGGCACCTTCCTGTTCCTCGGGCCCACCGGCGTCGGCAAGACCGAGCTGGCGCGGGCGCTTGCTGAGTTCATGTTCGACTCTCAGGACGCGATGGTGAGGATCGACATGAGCGAGTACATGGAGAAGCACTCCGTCTCACGCCTCGTCGGAGCGCCCCCCGGATATGTCGGCTATGAAGAGGGAGGCCAGCTAACAGAGGCGGTTCGCCGCCGGCCCTATTCGGTGGTTCTGCTCGATGAGATCGAGAAGGCCCATCCGGACGTGTTCAACACACTCCTGCAGGTAATGGACGATGGGCGTCTCACCGACGGCCAAGGCCGCACAGTGGACTTCAAGAACACCGTGCTCATCATGACCTCCAACATTCCGGTGTCAGCTCAAGGCGATGACCTTCGCGCTGAGCTCACGACGCACTTCAAGCCCGAGTTCATCAATCGGCTCGACGACATAGTCCGCTTCGATCCGCTCTCACGTGAGCAGATCTCAGAGATCGTCGACCTGCAGCTCGCTCGCGTGATCGAGCGCGTCTCAGAGCGCGGCGTACAGCTTGAGATCACTCCTGCTGCACGCGAGCTGCTTGGCAACATGGGCTACGACCCAACCTACGGCGCGCGGCCTTTGCGGCGTGTCATCCAAAAGCAGCTGATCGACAAGCTGGCGCTTGCCCTGTTGGAGGGACGGTTTCATGCCGGCGAAAGCGTGCTCGCGGACGCTGTAACTGGAGAGGTGGTTCTTGAGTCGGCGCTCTCCATACAAGCCTAACCGAGTAAAGCTCAAGCATTGTTACCTACGGCCATATGGCGCCGATTAATTAACGACAGGCGGCCCCGTCCATCGAGACCACCTGTCGATTTGACCGTAGGATTATGCGACAGTTATCTCACGGAGCAGTGACGGTGTACTCCCCACCGGCATATGCCTCACCGGCTGCCGTCACCGGCCAGTACAGCACCACTCCAGGGGATGGAGTGCTGAATTGAGTGTTATTGGAGTAGCCGTACGCTGGTTCGACATCGAAGCGCACAGAGTCATAGAGACACAGGTATCCTGGATCCGCATGTCCCACTCCAGGGCAATGAGTGGCTGTGCCTGCTGTGACATCAACGATGTTTGTTTCGGCGATCGGAGCGGCAAGCGGTTGCACATAGGTGATCCCGGCGCCGAGCCAGCCGAATTCTTTTCCTCCCACTCCAGCGTCATACCCAGCGGCTGCCGAGAACGCTCCCGACTCGGAGTGACCGGACGGAAGTACGGTCTCCGCTGTCAGGTTCTGTCCAGCCGATCCCGGGACTCCTTGGGCCCCCTGCGGTCCTTGCGCCCCTGTTGCGCCAGCTTTGCCTGTTTGGCCGTTTTTACCCTTCAGCGTTTTGACGACTTTTGGGCTGATTTGTTTTGTTGAGGTGATGAGATAATGGTTTGCAGCGAGTGCCCCGCCGCTCATCGCAAAGACGAGCGCGAGGGTGGCTACAACGTTGGCGTAGGTGAGTCTTGATTTGAGCATGGCGGGCACAGTATGGATGGCCGCGGACGACTGCAATAGGTCTTTCGTCCGCTCTCGCAGACCGAGCCGATCTGTTTCAGCTCGAATCAGACGATCTCCTCCAGCCGATCCACGATCTCCCGCGCGTAGCGCGTGTAGTGCCCGTAGTCGAAGATCGCGTCCAGGTCGAGTCCCGCGGCGCGCGCGTCGCCCGCGAGCAGTTCTCGCAGGGGGATGCCCTCGTCCCACGCGCGCTGCGCCAGCTCCTGGGCGATGCGGTAGGCGTCGTCGCGGCTCATCGGTGCACGGCCGTGCTCGGGATCTCCCTCGACGAGCGCGAGCAGCACCCGCTGGGAGAAGAGCGCGCCATGGGTGATCTCCAGGTTGGCGAGCATCCGCTGCTCGTTGACCACGAGCCCCTGCACGAGCGCGGTTGCACTGCGCTGCAGATGGTCGATCAGGATGGTTGAGTCGGGCAGGATCACGCGCTCGACGGAGGAGTGTGAGATGTCGCGCTCGTGCCACAGAGCCACGTTCTCCACGGCGGCCTGCGCGTTGCTGCGCAAAACGCGCGCGAGCCCGGAGATCTGCTCGCTCTTGATGGGGTTGCGCTTGTGGGGCATGGCAGAGCTGCCCTTCTGCCCCGTCCTGAACGGCTCCTGCGCCTCGCGCACCTCCGTGCGTTGCAGGTGACGGATCTCGGTTGCAAGCCGCTCGAGCCCAGCACCTGAGAGCGCGATCGCTTGGAGCAGCTCAGCGTGACGATCGCGCGCGACGACCTGTGTGGAGACGTCCTCGCGCGCCAAGCCCAGTCTGTCGAGCACGCGCCGCTCGAACTCGGGACTGGTTGCGGCGTAGGTGCCTACCGCCCCGGAGATTGCGCCAACCGATACCTGCTCGAAGGCGCGCTGCAGCCGCAACGCATTGCGATGTGCCTCGAAGGCAAAGCCGGCGAGCTTCACACCAAAGGTTGTGGGCTCGGCGTGCACGCCGTGCGTGCGTCCCACGCACAGCGTGCCCACCTGCTCACGTGCGCGATTTGCAAGCGCCTGCACAAGCGCTTGGGCGCCTGGCACGATCACCTCCCCGGCTGCACGCAGTTGCAGCGCGAGCGCCGTGTCGAGCACGTCCGATGAGGTCAGCCCGAAGTGGATCCAGCGCCCCGCCTCACCGGCTGTGGCGGACAGCACGTCGACGAACGCAGCCACGTCGTGGTCGGTGGTGCGCTCGCGCTCGTTGACCGCCTCCACTGTGAATGTCGCTGAGCGGATCATCTCGAGCTCCGCGGGAGTGGGCCCCTCGCTCGCACCGCCTGCCTGCCCCCCGTCATGGGGGGTGCCCGCAAGGGTGAGCAAGCCTGGCAGCTCCTCGCAGGCCGCCACCTCAACTCGCCGCCAGGTCTCCATGCGCGCCTCGTCGCTCCACAGGGCGCCGAGCTCCGGGCGTGTGTAGCGCGCGATCACACTGGGATTATCTCTCCGCACGGGACGGCGTGCGTTTGCCGTCCCAATCGCTCGTGCCGCCCGTCGATCCTGTACAACGAGAGTTAGCGCGTCAAGGCGCGCAAACCAACTCGCGACAGACGGAGGAGCTATGCCCACATACATCATGCTCTCCACGCTGACACCGGAGGGTGTGCAGACGGTGAAGAACAACCCGGAGCGCATCCTCGAGGTGAACAAGGAGGTCGAGCAGCTCGGCGCCACCGTCAAGGCGCAGTGGGCGACGCTCGGCAACGTCGACTTCATCTCCGTTGTGGAGGCTCCCGACGAGAAGACGATGGCGCGTGTATCGCTCGAGCTCGGCTCGCGCGGCACAGGACGCTATGAGACGCTCGCCGCTATACCGGTTGACGAGCTGATTGCGTCTCTATAGAGAGAGCCGCGGCAGCTATCCGATGAAGATCCTGGTTGTAGGCGCCGGTGGGCGCGAGCACGCGCTCGTGCGGGCGCTCGCACGCTCGCCGCAGAGACCCGAGCTGCTGTGTGCGCCTGGCAACGCCGGCATCGCGCGCGACGCGCGCACGCTCGACATTGCAGTTGACGATGTCCAGAGACTCGTGGCGGCCGTCGAGCGCGAGCATGTAGGGCTGACCGTGGTTGGCCCTGAGGCGCCGCTGGTTGCTGGGCTCGTAGATGCGCTCGCCCAGCGCGGCCATGCGGCCTTCGGCCCGAGCGCCGCGGCTGCGCGACTGGAGGGGTCGAAGGCGTTTGCAAAGGAGGCGATGGAGCAGGCGGGCGTGCCCACAGCGCGCTGGCGCAAGGTCGAGTCGCTTGAGCAGGGTGTGGAGGCGGTGCGTGAGCTGGCGGCGCCCGGAGTGGTGGTGAAGGCGGATGGCTTGGCCGCCGGCAAGGGCGTCACGGTCGCCGACGACGCCGAGCAGGCGCGTAAGGCGTTGAGTGAGATATTCGTGGAGAACCGCTTCGGCAAAGGCAGCGCAGCCCGGTTGGTCCATCCGTCCGCGAGGACCGAGCCGCGAGAAGCGGGAGGCGAGGACCGGGACTCGCAGCCGAGCGCTGTGGTGGAGGAGCGCCTCATCGGCGAGGAGCTCTCGCTGCTCGCACTCTGCGACGGGGTGCGTGCGCTGCCGATGGCCTCCGCGCGCGACTTCAAGCGCATCTTCGACGGCGATGAGGGACCAAACACGGGTGGGATGGGCTCTTACTCGCCGGTGGCTGGGATCGATGCGGCAACGGTTAGTGAGTTTGCCGCCGCCGTGCATCAGCCGGTTGTGGACCTCATGCGCGAGCGTGGCGCTCCCTTCCACGGCGTGCTCTATGCGGGATTGATGCTCACCGCTGAGGGGCCACGCGTGCTCGAGTTCAACGTGCGCTTCGGCGACCCCGAGACGCAGGCGGTACTTCCCCGTTTGCGCTCAGACCTGGTTGAGCTGCTGCTCGCCGCCGTCCGTCCCGGTGGGCTCGAGGGCGCCGCCATGGACTGGACAGAGGAGTGGGCGGTGACGCTCGTGCTTGCAAGCGCCGGCTATCCCGCCTCCTCCTCGAGCGGCGATGAGATTCGCGGACTGGAGCAAGTGCCGGCGGGCATCGAGCTGACACACGCCGGCACCGCCGCTCAGGAGGATGTGATCGTGACGGCGGGCGGTCGCGTGCTCAACGTGACCGCGCTCGGGTCGAGCGCGGGATCAGCCCGAGCGGCCGCGTATGCTGCCGCACAGAGGATCTCCTTCGACGGGATGCAGCTGCGGCGCGACATCGCTGCAAGCGCCGATCGCGAGAGCACCACAGTCCGATGAGCGACCCAGCCCCCACACCGATACGAACCGACCTCGCTGAGGCGGAGGTGCAGGCACAGCTCGAGGAGTTCGAGGTGGACGGGCCGCTGGTGGGCATCGTGATGGGCTCTGAGAGCGACATGGAGGCGATGGAGAAGGCCGCCAAGGAGCTACGTGGGCGCAACATCCCCCATGAGATCCAGGTGATGTCGGCCCACCGTGAAGCGGACACCGTCGCCGATTACGCCAAGAGCGCCAAGCTACGTGGTCTGCGTGTGGTGATCGCGGGCGCCGGCATCTCCGCGGCGCTGCCAGGCGCCGTGGCGGCGCACACCGATCTGCCTGTGATCGGAGTGCCGTTGTCGGGACGCCTCACAGCCGCCGGCGGGCTCGATGCGATCCTCTCAATCGTGCAGATGCCCCCAGGCGTGCCGGTGGCTTGTGTTGGGCTCGACAACGCGCGAAACGCGGCAATACTCGCTGCTCAAATAATCGCTGCGTAGCTGCTCGCCGGCGCGCCGCAGCCATTGCTAGCATCGCGCCACGTGACTGTCGCTCTCGCCGACCTGCCCCTCCTCGCCAGCGGCAAGGTACGCGAGCTGTACGACTTGAGCGACCGTTTGCTGATGGTTGCAAGCGACCGCATCTCCACCTATGACGCGGTCCATCCAACGCCGATCCCCGACAAGGGCAAGGTGCTGACCGGCCTGTCGGCCTTCTGGTTTGAGAAGACGAAGCAGATCGTGGCCAACCACATGATCTCGGCGACCGACGGCGTTCCCGAGGAGGCTCGAGGCCGAGCTTTGGTGGTGCGCAAGCTGAAGATGCTGCCGGTGGAGTGTGTGGTGCGTGGATACATCACCGGCTCCGGCTGGAAGGACTACCAAGCCACCGGCAAGGTGTCGGGGATCGGACTGCCGGCGGGTTTGCGCGAGTCGCAGCAGCTGCCCGAGCCGATCTTCACGCCGAGCACGAAGGCGGAGGTGGGCCACGACGAGGCAATCGACTTCGAGCGTGCAGCCGAGCTCGTGGGCGACCGTGGGCTGATGGAACGCGTGAAGGACATCTCGATCAACCTCTACTCCTACGCGGCGGCGCACGCGCATGAGCGCGGGGTGATCTTGGCTGACACCAAGTTCGAGCTGGGCCTCGACGAGGACGGCGAGCTGGTGGTGGGCGATGAGGTGCTGACACCGGACTCCTCGCGCTACTGGCCGGTTGACGGCTATGCGCTGGGCAAGGGCCAGCCGAGCTTCGACAAGCAGTACGTGCGCAACTGGGCGGCGGGGAGCGGCTGGGACAAGCAGCCGCCGGCTCCAGTCATCCCGGATGATGTGGTGGCGGGCACACGCGCGCGCTACGTGGAGGCGTACGAGCTGATTGTGGGTGAGCCCTTCGGAGAGTGGCTCGAGCGCACGGGGTCACACCCAAGCGGCGACGGCGGGGCGGCGGCGTGAGCATGCGAGCACGCGTGCTCATACGCCCGAAGGCAGGCATCCTCGACCCGCAGGGCGAGGCGGTGCAGCGTGCGCTGCCGGCGCTTGGCTTTGAGGGCGTTGAGAAAGTTCACGTTGGTCGGCTGGTGGAGCTCGACGTCGATGACCCTAGCCAGCTCGAGCCGATGTGCGAGAGGCTGCTCGCAAACCCGCTGGTTGAGGACTATGAAATCGTCCTTGCTGATTCCTGACAGAGGCTCTCTGGGGTGCGAGAGCCAAGCAGATCGAGGAAGCAGGACCGAAGCTTTGGTGGGCCAAGGCGAGGTCCGATGACGCCAAGCTGCGCCGGTTCGCAGTATCCCAGATGAAGTTCGGCGTACTCCAGTTCCCCGGCAGCTGCGACGAGGTGGACGCGCTGTACGCCGCCCGGCGTGTGGGCGACGCGGAGCTGTTGTGGCACGGCGAGCGCGACCTGAAGGGCGCCGATGCGATTGTGGTGCCGGGCGGGTTCTCCTACGGCGACTATCTGCGGGCGGGCGCGATTGCGCGCTTCTCCCCGGCGATGGAGTCGGTGATCGCCTTCGCGAACGAAGGCGGGCTGGTGCTGGGGATCTGCAACGGCTTCCAGGTGCTGTGCGAGGCGAAGCTGCTGCCGGGGGCGCTGCTTGGAAATGCGAACCTGCGCTTCACCTTCAGGCAGGTGGAGCTCGAGGTGGTGCAGGGCGAGACGGCGTTCACGTGCGCGTGCCCCACGGGTGCGCGGTTGAGCATTCCGGCCAAGCACTCCTGGGGCCGCTACTACGCCGAGGAGCAGCAGCTCGCGAGCTTGGAGCAGCGCGGCCAGGTGGTGCTGCGCTACGCGCCGGGAGAGAGCTTCAACGGCTCGCTCAACGACATCGCGGGCGTGCGTAACGAGCAGGGCAACGTGTTCGGCTTGATGCCGCATCCCGAGCACGCGGTCGATCGGCTGAGCGGCTCGACGGACGGGCTGTGCATCTTTACCTCGATGCGCCTGGCGGTTGAGGGCGCGCGTGTCTGACGGCGCGACGCCGCCGAGCGTCGAGGACGCGCTTGCGCTGGGGCTCACGAGGCCCGAGTATGAGCTGATCTGCGAGAAGCAGGGACGGGCTCCCAACCAGGTGGAGCTTGCGATGTACTCGCTGCTGTGGAGTGAGCACTGCGCCTACAAGCACTCCAAGAAGCTGTTGCGCACGCTGCCAACCGAAGGCCCGAAGGTTGTGATGGGCCCGGGTGAGAACGCGGGCGCGGTGGATGTGGGCGATGGACTGGTTTGCGCCTTCAAGGTTGAGTCGCACAATCACCCAAGCGCGGTTGAGCCCTTCCAGGGAGCGGCGACCGGAGTGGGAGGCATCCTGCGCGACATCTTCGCGATTGGGGCTCGCCCAATTGCCATCCTCGATTCGTTGAGGTTCGGCGATCCCACTAGCGCTCGGTCCCGCTATCTGCTCGAGCGCGCTGTTGCCGGCATCGGCCACTACGGCAACTCGATCGGCGTGCCCACGATCGGCGGCGAGCTGTACTTCGAGGGTCCCTACGAGCAGAACTGTCTTGTGAACGCGATGGCGCTCGGGATAGCCGAGCGCGAGCAGCTCGTAACCAGCGCGGCGGTGGGGATTGGCAATGCGGTGGTGCTGTTCGGGGCTTCCACCGGCCGCGACGGCATCGGCGGCGCTTCGGTGCTGGCCTCGGCGGAGCTCGGCGAGGACGACGACAAGCGCCCCACCGTTCAGGTTGGTGATCCGTTCGAGGAGAAGAAGCTGATGGAGTGCTCGCTTGAGCTGTTGCGGCGAGGATTGCTTGTATCGCTGCAGGATCTGGGCGCGGCGGGGCTGACCTCATCAGCGTCTGAGATGGCGTCGAAGGGCGAGGTTGGGATCGACATCGACGTGGCGAAGGTGCCGTTGCGCGAGGCGGACATGCAGCCGTTTGAGATCATGGTGAGCGAGTCCCAGGAGCGCATGCTGTGTGTGGTGGAGCCGGCGAGGGTGGCGGAGGTGCTCGCGCTGTGTGAGAAGTGGGAGGTGGGTGGTGCGGCGATTGGCAGCGTCACCGACACGGGCTGCATGCGCGTGTTCCATGGCCAGCAGCTTGTGGGGGAGATGCCGGTACGGGCGCTCGTCGATGACTGTCCGCTCTATGACCTCGAGCCCGTCAAGCCGACCAGAACGCCATACCCGTCGCCGAAGGCGACGCTCCCCCAAAACTGCACGCCCCAGGAGATCCTGCGCGCGCTGCTCTCCTCGCCGAACATCGCCTCGCGCAGGCCGTTGTTCGAGCAGTACGACGCGGTGGTGCAGTCGCGCACGGTACGCCGTCCCGAGCAGGCTGACGCGGCGGTGCTTGCGATCCGCCCACTCGGAGAGGCGGGCGCTCCGACCTCTTCCGCGAGCGAGCTGAACCGCTCATCGCAGGCCTCAGGCGGCCCGCGGGGTGCGGATGGCCCTGTGCCGGCTATAGCGGTGTCGATCGACTGCAACGGCAGACGCGTGGCGGCGGACCCCTACACTGGCACGGTTGCTGCGGTGCTCGAGTGCGCGTCGAACCTGGCGTGCGTGGGCGCAGAGCCGCTCGGCACTACCAACAACCTCAACTTCGGCAACCCGGAGAAGGGGCACATCGCATGGCAGCTGACCGAGTCGGTGCGCGGACTCGGCGACGCCTGCAGGGCGCTTGAAGCGCCGATTGTGGGTGGCAACGTGTCGCTTTATAACGAGGGCGCCTCAACCGGCCCGATCTACCCCACACCGGTAATTGGCATGGTTGGAGAGCTGCCCGACGCGCGCCAAGCAGGCCGTTTCGGCTTCCTGCGCGCCGGTGATGCAGTGGCAATCGTTGGCGCCTCAAAGCCGTCGCTGGCGGCGAGCGAGCTGGCGAAGTTGTGGGGTTGGGAGCTGCCTGACGGCCTACCCGCGATTGACGTGGGAGCGGTGGCCTCCACGCAAGCGGCAATCCGCGAGGCGGTGCGCAGCGGCGCTGTCTCGAGCGCCCACGACATCGCCGAGGGTGGGCTGGCGGTGGCATTGGCGGAGTGCTGCCTGGGTGGCGAGCTCGGGGCGCAAGTGCAGCTTGGGACGGATTTGTTTGGGGCTGAGCTGGCCGGTGCGCCGGAGAGCGAGGGAAACTGGAGCGGAATCTCGCCCGTAGTCGCGGCAACGCTCTTTGGCGAGGGCTCGGGCGCGTTCGTGGTGAGCGGCGGCGAGGATGCGCTGCGGGAGCTTGGGGAGCACACATCCGTGTATACCGTGGGCAAGGCGGGCGGCACATCGCTGCGCATCGACGTCGTGGGAAACATGGAGCCGATCGAGTTGACGCTTGCCGAGCTGGCCGAGGCGCATGCTGCGCTGGCGGAGCTGTTCGCTTGAATCAAGCGCCCGTCAGCCCAATCAAGTATTTGGGACGCCCCGGTTCTCCCGCTGCTACCGTGAGCCAAGCAATGCCTTATGGAAGGGCCATCGAGGGCCCCTGTCCGGAGGACCGCGACGGACCGCGCGATGAGTGCGGTGTGTTTGGCATATACGCACCCGGACACGAGGTATCGCGGCTGTCCTACTTCGCCCTGTATGCGCTGCAGCACCGCGGGCAGGAGTCGGCTGGAATAGCGGCGGCCGACCGTGGCGGGAACATCATGACCCGTCGCGAGCTGGGGCTCGTGAGCCAAGTGTTCAGCGAGAACGACCTGCGCACGCTGCAGGGGGAGCTGGCGATCGGCCACGTGCGCTACTCCACCACCGGGTCCAACGCCTGGGAGAACTCACAGCCGGTGCAGCGCTCGGAGGGCACGAACGGCTCGAGCCGCGAGGTGGCGCTCGCCCACAACGGCAACCTCATCAACGCTGTTGAGCTGCACGACGAGCTCTCAGAGCGCGGCGTCACGTTCAGCTCGACGTCTGACTCGGAGATCGTGGCGGCATTGATCGCAACCCATCCAGCGGAGCAAATCGAGGACGCCATCGCCGACGTGCTCCCACGCCTGAACGGAGCCTTCTCGATCGTGGTGATGACCAAGGATCGCGTGGTTGCATTCCGCGACCCGCACGGTTTGCGCCCGCTTGCACTCGGTGTGATTGACGCCTCAGACGCCGGCCCGGCGCGCTATTGCGTGGCCTCGGAGTCGTGTGCGTTTGACATCATCGGCGCAAAGCTGCTGCGCGACGTGGAGCCTGGCGAGATCGTCACGCTTGGCGAGCAGGGCCTGGAGAGTCGGCGCGTGTTGCCGGATGAGCGCAAGGCGTTCTGCGTGTTCGAGTACATCTACTT
>JBAPMC010000187.1:0-1599 GCA_049278415.1 Solirubrobacteraceae bacterium | reverse complement strand
GAGAGGGCGGCGGCGAGCTCCGCCTGGTCCGCTGGGCTCAATCGGGTGCTACTGCCCTCGATGTTCACGTGCGGCAGACACCGATCCAGCCAGGAGGGGATCTTCCAGGTCAGGTCACCGAGGATGTTGAGCACGGCGGGCAGCAGCAGGCAACGCACGACCACAGCGTCGAGGAACACGGCCGAGGCGAGGCTCAGGCCGAACTCCTTGATGACCCGGCTTTCACCGAGCATGAATGACAGGAACACGCAGATCATGATCGCCGCGGCCGCGGTTACGACGCGCCCGGTGAGCGCCAACCCTTCGTTGACTGCACGGCGGCTGTCGCCGTTGCGCGCCCACTGCTCGTGGATGCGCGAAATCAAGAACACCTCATAGTCCATCGACAATCCGAAAACGATCGCAAACAGCATCACGGGAATGAACGACTCGATCGGCCCGCCGCTTACCCCCATCAGCCCATCGAGCCAACCCCACTGGAAGACAACAACGATCACTCCGAGCGAAGCGCCGATGCTGAGCAGGTTCATCACCGCCGCCTGCAGTGGAATCACAAGCGAGCGGAACACCACCATCAAGAGGAACGCCGAGAGCAACACCACGACGCCGATGAAGATCGGCAGCTTCTTGGCGAGCACGTTGGCGAAGTCGACTGCTCCCGCGGTGATGCCACCCACATACACCTGCATGCCGGTTTGTGAGGCTAGGGGTGGAATGGTCTGGCTGCGCAGATGTGAGACGAGCTGGGTCGTCTTGTACTGCTGCGGCGATGAGGTCGGATAGACCGAGATCGTGGCCACGTTGCCGCCGGGGTTGAACTTTGCGGGTGCAACCGCTGCAACACCAGTCTCGCCGGCGATGGCGGCGCGTAGCTTTTCGACCGAAGCCTTGCCGCTCGCCGAAGGTGGGGTGACTGCCAGCGCTCCCTGCTGGGTCGCTTGCGTACGTGAGCTTGGGACCTTTGCCACAACCAAGAGAGGGCCGTTGAATCCCTTGCCGAAGCCCTCCGCGAGCAACTGGTACGCCTTGTACGTGGTGAAGTGCACCGGGTCGTTGCTGGCGTCGCTGGATCCCAGGCGCAACGCGGTGGCAGGTGCAGCGATCAGCAGCATCACCAACACCGAGGCTGTTGCGATCGTCCACGAGTGGGCCTGCACGAACGCACTCCAACGCAGCCACCTACCGCCTTGATGAGCATCGGTCGCCTTGACGCCGCGGCGCCGGGCACGCCTACTCGGACGCACGAGACGACCTCCCGCGAATGTCAACAGCGCGGGCAGCAGGGTGAGCGAGCCGAGCATCACGAGCAGCACGCCAATCGAGGCGGAGATGGCAACGCCGTAGAGGAAGTCCACGCCGAGCAGCATCATCCCGAGCAATGCGATCACGACCGTGCAGCCGGCGAACAGCACCGCGCGCCCGGCGGTGTCCATCGACTGCACCACCGACTCGCGCACGTTGCCAAAGCTCGGGCCGGGTGTCGCATAGGCCTCGCGGAAGCGCGTCACGATGAACAGCGAGTAGTCGATGCCCACGCCGAGCCCGATCATCGCCGCGAGCTCGGAGGAGAAGTTGGGCGTGTCCACCACGTGCGTGAAC
>JBAPMC010000186.1:0-1814 GCA_049278415.1 Solirubrobacteraceae bacterium | reverse complement strand
GCTACGAAGTGACCGGCTTCTGACTCTCTCCGAAGACCTACCGCTCGTGTCTGTTGCTGTGGACACTCACGAGCGGATCAGCACACTCCTCAAAGAGGTGAGCTCGATCGGACACGAAGGCTTGATGACGCTTGAGCGCGCTGAGCTTTGCAGCACAGGGATCAAACCCGGCGAGCGCACTCACGCATCGAGCGAGAGCCTCAAGCTGACGGTCTACCTCGGACGCCACGAACGTGTAGAAGGCTCGCCTGCATTCTCCGCTGTATGTCGGACACTGCACGACAGCGGTGTGGCGGGCGCCACGGTACTGCTCGGCGTAGATGGCACACGGCAGGGTCGGCGACAGCGAGCACGATTCTTCGCAAACAACACGCATGTGCCCTTGATGGTGATGAGCGTAGGCGACGCACGGCAGATCGGTGCGGCGCTCACGCGCCTCGAGCAATTACCGCACGAACACCTATGCACGATCGAGCAAGTTCGCATATGCAAACGCGACGGGGTGCTTCTCGAGCTTCCCCACCGCCCCACGCCAGACACCGGGCACAGCGCAAATCTCAGGCAAAAGCTTACGATCATCACCTCCGAGGCTGCCCGTCACGAGGGCAGGTCGGTATATCTAGAGCTAATCAGGCGCTTGCGCCTGGCTAGAGCCGCAGGCGCTACGTCGTTGCGTGGAATCTGGGGCTTTCACGGCGATCATGCGCCACACGGGGACCGGCTGCTCTCGATCCGCCGCCACGTGCCCGTCGTGACGATCGTGATCGACACTCCAAGTCACATCGCCACGCTGCTACCCATCATCGATGAGCTAACCCACGAGCGCGGTCTCGTCACGAGCGAGCTCGTGCCCGCCAGCTCGGCGCTGCATACGGTGCCTGGTCTATAGTTAGGCGCCGTGCGGCTGTAGCTCAGCTGGCTAGAGCGTCTGCTTGCCATGCAGAAGGTCGAGGGTTCGAATCCCTTCAGCCGCTTCGAAAAAAGCCCTGCTAAACGCGGGGTTTTTTCGTTTCATGGTCGCTGGCAGGTGACGTAGGATGGGCGCGAGTACCACTAGCGGGTACCAAATCGGTGTCGCTTCTGCACGGTTTGAAGCTAGTAGGCACGCCATGAACGCGACCATGCGAAACGAGCGTTGACTCCGCGCCACTCGACGCCCTGGACGCATATGGAGGGCCAGTCTTCCAGTGGCGCGCGTCGTCGGTGCCTGGTGTGACCCTGCACCCCTATTTGAACTGTGTACCGCCCAGTCCACCGGCATCCCAACCATCTTGAAGCGCCGCCCGCCTCCATGCGCCTGGTCGAGAAGGCGAGCGATCTGCTGCAAGCCGTTGTGAAAGGCGAACTCCTCTCGCGGTCTTCGCTAGCGACATCAATGTTGACGCGCCAGGTCGCCATGCAGCACAGCAACTCGACCAATTGCGTGTCTCTCCACCACCCTTCGGGGAGGCGGCCGAACACCGTCGGATAGCGGCGACAAAGCGCAGCGACCGAGCCCCACATGTCCTGTAGCCAAATGTGCGCCTCATCCTCGTCAAGCGGTTCCAGCCACGGAGGCGTCGCGCGTTTCGGACGCGGCTTTGGCTTCGGCTCCTCTGGCTCCGGTTCAGGTGCCGGCCGCGTAAGCGGCTGAGCCGTGACTTCGCCGGCCAGGGCGGAGAGCAACAGCCGTGCCCCCACCCGCGAGGTGGGCTCGCCGGTGGCGGCGGCAGTCGTGCGCAACTGCTCGATAGCGGCATCCGGAATGCTGATCTGGATGCGGCTCATGCGCTTGGCGAGACTGTCGAGGCGATGTCGTCCATACTCCTACTGAC
>JBAPMC010000185.1:0-2462 GCA_049278415.1 Solirubrobacteraceae bacterium | reverse complement strand
GCCCAGAGCTGCGCCCTCACGTTCGTCATCCAGCTCGGGAGAGCCGCCTGCGATCGCAGGTATGGCGTTTGCGGGGAGCTTGGCGGAGGCAGGCGCAGAGCCCATCCACATGGTGGCGATCACCGGCAGGTAGTAGCCAAGTGAGATCATCGAGCCGATCACGATCACAACGCCCAGCCACGTGTAGCCTCCGGCGACGGCGGCGTCTATCAAATAGAACTTGCCGATGAACCCTGCGGTTGCTGGGATTCCTGCAAGGGCGAGCATTGAGATCGTCATCGGCCAGGCAAGCCAAGGACGCTCACGTCCAAGGCCAGCCATCGCCTGGACGTTGTCGCCGAGGTCGGTTTCGCGCTCGCGCACGACGATCACTGCGAAGGCGGCCATGTTCATGAACAGGTATACGGCGAGATAGAACACGGTGGCTTGCGCTCCCAGCTTGGTGGCCACCACCACGCCGGCCAGCATGTAGCCGGCTTGGGCGACCGAGGAGTAGGCGAGCATCCGCTTGAGCGAGGACTGCCCGAGCGCGCCGACGTTGCCAACGAGGATGGTGATGGTGGCGAGCGCTGCGAGCGCTGGGCCCCAGCTGGACTGGGCTTCGATCAACGCTACGTCGAACAGGCGCAGCATCACGCCGAGCGCGGCCACCTTCGTGGTAACCGCCATGAATGCGGTGATTGGCGTGGGCGCTCCCTCGTACACGTCGGGCGTCCACTGATGGAAGGGGGCCACCGACGCCTTGAAGGCGAGGCCCGCCACGCACAGGGTGATCCCGCCGAGCAGCATTGCGTTGCTCGCAAGGCCGTGGTTGGCGACGGCGCTTGCGATCGTGGCGAAGTCGGTTGCGCCGGTTGCTCCGTAGAGGAGCGCTATCCCGTACAGCAGGGTGGCGGAGCCCACGGAGCCCACGATCAGGTACTTGAGTCCTGCCTCGAGCGAGCGCTCGTTGCGCATTTCCGTGGCACACAGCACATACAGCGGGATCGACAGGAGCTCGAGCCCGAGGAAGAGCGCAACCGTGTTCTGAGCGGAAGCGAGCAGCGCCATGCCGCCGATTGTGGTGAGCAGCATCGCGTGCAGCTCGCCGTGAGCTGCTTCCTGTGAGGCCCGCGAGCGCCAGGCAAGCAGCACGGTTGCCATTCCACCGCCGATCAGGATCAGGTTCAGTGTGAGCGACAGCCGATCGATGCGCAGTGCGCCCGAGACGACCGACTCGGGTGTGTTCCAGCGCCAGATCGTCAAGCCGAGTGCAGCGGCCAGTGCGCCAAGCGCCAGCGCCGGCACGAGCTGCTCGCGCACCCAGCGTGAGCCGAGCAACCCAACAAGCAGCGCCACGATCGCGCCTCCGAAGAGGGCCAGCAGCGGCGAGAGCGCCGCGAAGTCGACGTGTGGGCCTTTGAGGTGGGCGGTTGCGAACAGCGCGTTCATCGCGCGGCGCCTTCTCTCGAGTATTCAGTGGCGCCCTGCTGTGAGGCCTGCTGTGAGGCGACCGCTGGTGTCGCCGTTTCACCGGAGGCGACCGGGGTGTTTGGGTCTACGACGGTATTGAGTGGACTGAGCGCCGCGTGCGCTGCAGCCACTGAGAGGGTTGTCGAGCTTTCGGTGCGCTTCAGGGCACCCTGCGGGTAGAGCGCGAGAAACACGATCACTGCGAGGATTGGCACGAGCACCGCGCCGTCCATGAGGGTGATGTCGCGCGATTTCACACCGGAGCCGACGCGGTTGTGCATAGCGCGGATGAACAGTCGCAAGGCGTACACGCTTGCCATGACCACCCCGGCGAAGGCGATGACTGCGATTGCAAGCTTGGCTTTGAACACGCCCAAGAGGATCAGGAACTCGCCGGCGAAGTTGGCGGAGCCTGGCATCGCGAGCGTGGCTAGGGCAACCACTAGGAAGATGGTGGCGAGCAGCGGCGCCCTGAAGGCGATGCCACCCATCTCGCGGATGTCTTGGGAGCCGCCAGCGCGCTGCGCCAGCAGCGCGATGATGAAGAAGATAGGGGCCACCACCAGCCCGTGGTTGACCATCTGCAGCAGCGCTCCCTGGGCGCCCTGCGGATTGAGGGCGAAGATCCCCAGCGTGATGAACCCGAGCTGGGCGACCGAGGAGTAGCCGGCTATCAGGCGCGCGTCGGTTTGGGTGAAGGCGATCGCCGACCCGTACAGAATCGAGGCGAGCGCAATCAACAGCATCAGCACCTGGAAGTGGGCTGCCGCCTGCGGGAACAGCGGCAGCACAATCGCCAGGAAGCCGTAGGCGCCGACCTTCGAGAGCACACCCGAGAACACCATCAGCACCTCGATCGGCATCGCCCGGTAGCCGTCGGGCATCCAGCCGTGCAGCGGGAATGCAGGCATCTTCACGAGGAATGCGGCGGCGAAGAACAGGAAGATCCACTCCTGCGAGCCCCGGCTCAGCGGCAGGCCCTGCAGCTGGGAGAGCACGAACGTGATGTG
>JBAPMC010000184.1:0-4970 GCA_049278415.1 Solirubrobacteraceae bacterium | reverse complement strand
GCCCAGAGGAGAACTTGAAGAGCTTCTCGCGCGAGGCGATTGTGGCGTTCCGTGAGCGCCGCTGGGCAGGCGGACAAGGAGGAGCGTTCCTTGTTGGCAACGTTGAGCACCTTCCCGCAGAGCCTGAGCTACAGGAGCTGTTCGGGCGCTTCCCCACGCTTGCGCAGCCCGAGCCGTATGTGCCGGCGCCCGAGTTCGTGCCGCAGAAGCTCGTGGAGCAGCGCGACACGAACCAGTCGCACCTGCGCATGATCTACAGGCCGGGCGTGAGCGTCTCAGACGTCAAACAGCGCGCGGCCTTGTCGATCTACTCGACGCTGCTGGGCGGCTCGATGGGCTCGCGCCTGTTCGAGGAGATCAGAGAGAAGCGCGGGCTGTGCTACTCGGTGTACGCCATCGCGCACGCGTTCTCAGACGTGCCAATCCTGCAGCTCGGCTCAGGCCTCGACTCCAGCAAGTGCGTGGAGGCGTACTCGCGTATGCGCGAGATCGTGGATGAGCTGCGCACAGACGGTCCCACCGAGGAGGAGGTGCAGCGCGCCCGCGCATACGCCGCCGGCCGCTTGGTGCTGGCTTTCGAGAACACGAACGCTGTGGCCCGCTACGGGGCGAGCCAGAAGATCGTCTACCACGAGGACATCGACCCGGATGCGGCTATCGCTGCTTTGGATGCAGTGACGTTCAACGAGGTTGTGGAGGTGGCGTCGAACGTGGCGGACAATCTCGCAGTGGCCTGTGTCGGTCCTCACGAGCAGGGGGATTTTTGATGGGAGACAAGATCCGCAAGCGCCCGTAGGGCGCCCCTGTCGCCGGTCACCCAGCCCGCGCGTCGAGCCCTAGCCAGAAAGGTGGAGCGGATCAGGCACGCTTAGCGACCCTGCACTGCGCTCAGCACCTGCGTCCCTCTAGCAGTGAGCGTCCAGCAGTTGGGGTAGCCGGGGCCGTGCGGTCGCGTGTTGGCGATCAGCCCAAGCTGGGTGAGCCGCGTGAGCAGCTTTGAGGCCTGCCCCTCATCGGGGACTTCCGCTCCTTGGGCGATCTCGCGGTTGCTCGAGCCCGGGTGCTCGTCGATAAAGAGCAGGCAGCGAACGGTGCGGTAGGTGAGTCGCATGTCCAGGCGCTCGAGCAGCCGTCCGCCCTCGCCCCCGTCGCGCACGCCCGAGCGCTGCTTCACCTCCGGCGCTTGGCGCGTCAGTTCCTCGCCGGCGGCACGCGGTCCAAGATAGGGAAGCGCGATTAGCGCCATCAGCTGACCGTGCAACTGGCTGAGCGGTCCCGGCACGCTCTCAGCGCCCTTGGCTGCGCACTGTTCGAGCAGGCGTCCATGGATAGAGGAGAACGCGCCCCCGACGACCCCCTCGGCTGTCAGCAGCGGCGCGTGGCCAACCCCGCGCGCCCGCGGCGCCTCTGCGTCGAGCGCAGCGATTGCCTCATTCAACACCTCGGCACGCCGCGCCAGCACTAGCCGTCCCGCGCCGAGCGCCTCGATCACGCACACGCGCGCAAGCTCTGGCTCGCCTTCGAGGAAGGCGAGCAGCGCAGCCAGCGCATGACGGACGCCCTTGCGCCACGAGCGCTGCGAGGCGTACGCCTCCAATACGGCTTGGCGTGCCTGGCTCACCCCCCAGTCGAAAGCTGCGAGAAAGCAGTCCTCGCGGCCCTCGAACAGCTCATAGAACGTGCGTCGCGATACTCCCGCACGCGCAACGACCGGCGCCACGGCGGCGCCTAGATAGCCAGTCTCGGCAGCGACCTCCACCATCGCCGAGAGAATCCGCACGCGCTGAATGTCGCCGACCTCGTCGCGCGAGAGCGAACCGAGGCCCGTTGGCAGTCGTGCAGTTGACAACCCTATGTCGTTGCTGGCGGCCATTACTCCCCTTGGCATGACTCTAGAGCCAGCGCGGCCCGCCGTGGGGAGGCGGGCGGACTGCGCTCTGAAGCTCTATTTGCTCCCCTTCTTCTGCTTGCTGCTCTTATGGTGCTTGCTGACCTTCTTTGTCTTCTTGTGCTTGGCGCAGCCCGTAGGCACGATCGGCGTGGAGGTGTGAATGACCGCGCCGTTCTGTCCGACAAACGAGGTTGGCATCGCGAGTTTGGTTGTGGTGCAGAGGTTCCCGTTGGCCGCCAGAGCCGAGTATCTACCTTGGGGCAGCGTCAGTTCGAATGTGCCCACAGGCACGTCGGGAACCGTCTTGAACGTGCTGCTCGTAATCCCCGCTTTGTCGATGAACGTGGTGCCGATCAGGTGGACGGTGGCGCCGTAGCCCTGTAGCACGATGATCAGGCTCGGGAACGCTTCGCCGCCGTGTGAGACGAAGTACGCAGGCCCGGTCAGCGGCACCGGCATCACCGGTGTTGTTGCAGTGGCGTGCCCCACGATCGACGCCGGCGGGCAGTTCGCCGGGTTGGCTTCAAAGGTCGCTGCCGTGCACGCCTTCTGAAGCGTTGTGAGACGTGAAGGCAATTGCTTGGGCAGGTCTACCTTGACCCGTGCGATGTTCGCGTCATATGGTCCGGCGGGGTAGGTTAGTTTGACCGACAGGCTCGCACCGCTGGCTCTGGATGTCTTGCCTGCCGTCTTTGCGGTGAGCTTCGGTTTGAACGCGAGCACCGCACAGTTGGTGATCTGAAACGGCACCGACAGGGCTGCGGTTGCGCCCTGATCGCTCGTGAGGCTCCCCGTGATCGCTTGAGGGCTGCAGTTGGTTGGGTTGAACGTGAACCCGGGCCTGTCGATCGCCACATTCACGTGCTGGATCTGTAGCGGTATCCCGTCGAGGATCGTGGGGATCTTGTACGGACCGGAGTCGTCGGTTGTGATCGTTAGGACCGCCGAGATGGGATCGACTTCGATCTTCGCTCTGACGATCACCTTCCCCAGATCGAACGGCCCAGCCTTTGCGGGGTTGACGATCGACAGTCCGTATGGAGCGCCTTTGTAGCCTTCGGTGATGAAGACTTCCCCGCCGGTCACCGTATAGGGGTCGCCGCCGATGCCGACGCTGACGGTGGTGTGCCCGATCAGGCTTTCAGGACCGCATGTACCGGCGTTCGCCTGAGCTTCCGGGCAGAGCTTGACCGTCGCCAGCGTCCCCAGCAATCCGGGAGGCATCTTCAGCTTGACCGCTTGCAGGTTCTGGCTCCCATCGGGTCGCGACATCGTCATCGTGAACGGACTGAACCCACCCGCCTGAATGCTTGTGGTGCCCGCCGTGAGCGAGGGCGCGAACGGCAGCGGATTGGAGCAGGGCGCGCCATTGGGGCCCGAGACGACATGGAATTCCGAGGAGGATTCGGTGGTTGCGTTGCCCGACCAGGGCGTGAATGTGCCCGTCGTCCTATATGAGCCGCACAGAGCTGGAGTTCCGAGCGGCGCCCGGTCGCCACCGAAGAAGTGCAGTTCGACGTCTTCGAAGGGCACCTCCGGCAGGGACTGCGCTTCGGGCTCATTGGCAAATCGCGGATCATTCTCGAATACCGGGTCGCCTTCGAAGTGCGCTGTCAGCTGGCCCGTCACAGGATTCTCGAGCACTTCGCCGGTCGCCTTCGCGCGGACACCAGACACGGGATCTTCCGCGTACAGGTACAGCGCAACGAGCGAGCCGAATGGGTTGGCGTTCTGCGCCGCCAGATACGTCGCCCCTTCAAGCGGGTTGGCAAGCAGTGGCGTCTTGATCTTCACGGTCGCGACCTTCGCCGCTTCCGAGCATGTCGGCGCTGCCGCGCTCTGCAGGTCGATCTGTCCCATCGAGCACGCCTGCAAACCATCGGCCGCAGCTGGATTCAGCACGACGCCTTCGGGCAAGGTAACGGAGAGACCCTTCACCGAGGACTCGGCGATCCCCAGCGCATTCACACTGGTTTCCTGCGGAATGTGCTCGTCCACCGTCAACCCGGTCGGTGTGCTCCCAGCCTGGCCGTCGGGCGTCACCTTGATGCTGGGAGAGAACGGAACTTGGTTGCAGCCGTCCATCCCAAACGGTCGGCCCAGATTGTCGAGGAACGTGTATTCAAACGGCTCTGTGAATTCCTCCTGTTTCTGCCAGCTGTCACCTTCCACGGTAGTGCGCACCGGCCCCGTGCACGCCGTGGGCATCGTCAGCAGCGGCGGCGGCGTGGGCTGTCCAAACGGGGCGCATTCCGGCAGTATCGGATTGACTTCGTTATACCCTGAGTTGGTCGCTAGGCAATTCCAACCACGAATCGGGTCGTGGCGTGGATCGCCTGGCACGCCCCAGAATGTCACATCCGTCTGATCGAACCCGATGGCCTCGGTGATGTTGTTCACGTCCACCGTCACGCCGTAGTCGCCACCGGTCCGCACCGAGGTGTCGAGATACACCGGGTCGCCGAGCACGAAGAAGCCGAATCTCGCCGGTTCGCCGACGGACGGCGTCAAAGTGAACAGCGGCACCGTAATCGATGTCTTGATGATTCCCTGAAAGAACACGGTCACCGACACGACCCCGACGACCGTATTGTTCGGACAGAAGTTGTCGCCAAGCGCGGCGTTGCCGATGAACTTCACTAGCGGACATTGTGGGAAGGGAACCGGGTTGCCGATCAGCCCCGGAGGCAGGTTGAAGTGCAGATCCTTCACCGCTGCGGGCGGTTTGCTCCCTTCGCCCGACTGGTTCAAGCCGATCGTCGTCGTCAGCTGAAACGGGTGCGAGCCCGCTTGCGCGTCAGGCGTGCCATTGGCGTTTTCCGGCCTCAATTCATATTGGTCAACGCCGAACTGCGTCGCCGTCGGGCTGACTGTGATCGGCTTGCTGACAGAGGCGCGCGGAGCGCCACCGCCGATTACGCTTATCTGATTCTCTTCGCCCGATTTCGCGTTTGCGGCAACCGCGACCGGGATGTCGAGTTCCTCATAGGTGTAAGGCCCGGGCAGGAACACTTCGGCGACTTCGCTGGGAAGCGTGCAGGTGACTTCGCTTGGAACCACGGTGCAGAAGGCTGCGCCA
>JBAPMC010000183.1:0-3088 GCA_049278415.1 Solirubrobacteraceae bacterium | reverse complement strand
CCCTGTGACAGGATCGACCGCAACGCTGGATGGGTATGAGAGCTGTCCGGCCGCAGTACCCGGCACACCAGCCGTGCACAGATCACCGGAGGCGGCGGTACAAACGTTCTTTTCCGCCTGCGTCGCCCCTCGCTGCCGATCCTTGGTCTTGTTCACGTCCCAGCCGAACATTGAGAGGAAGGCGCCTGCGGCGGTCATCTCTTGCACGCGATAGTTGTCGATGTCCGCCACGTATATGTTCCCCGTGCGCGGGTCGGTCGCCACGCTCCCGGGATATATGAAGCCACCCGCACTGTGGCTGGGGACAGCGGGTCTGCACCGGTCCGCCGACGCCACCGCGCACGCGTTGCCCTTCGAGCTCTCATCTACCTTCCAACCGAAGTGAGCTGACACGACAAACCCGACGTTGGCGCGCGCGACATGTGCCTCGAGGCCACCGACCGCGATCACCACAATCACCGCCAAGGTGACACAGACGCCATGTTCCCCACTCGGACCCCTCATTGAGGGCAAGCCGAGCGACGTCCTAGAAAAGTCTCACTACAACCCTTCATGCCCTCGGCTCACCAAAGAGATCCCCATTTTGGGTAAACGCCAAAGCTTGCGTCTAAGACTAAATAGATAACCAGTGCTGTAGGCCCGGAGCCGGGGTGCTCGCTTGCGTGCGAAACCACCCCGACCCCTGGCCTGTGCCCATTCGTGCCCTGAGCCGGTTGGCAGGCCCAGATGGAGTCCTATCACAGTTCGAGGAGATGTTCCAGCCGAACCCTTGGTATTCCCCAACTGACGGAACCAGTCGGCAGAGGTCGCGTCGAGCACTTTTCCCTGCACACGCACACTTTTGCGACAGCAGGATCTTCTCGAGCCAGGTCGGAGACAATCTAGGTAGACCGCCAGGAAGCCGGCCGTGCTCGATCAGCATCCAAGTGCTGCGCGCAGCGCCAAGCCCACACGCTCGACCTGGCCCTCGCTAAGCCCCGGGAAGAACGGCAGCGCAAGCGAGCGGGCGGCAACGTCCTCACAGACCGGGAACTCCCCCTCCCGATGGCCGAGACGCTCGCGGTAGAAGCTCATCAGATGAATCGCCGGCAGGTAGGGCTTGCTTTGAATCCCCAGCTCGGCGAGCTTGCGCACCGTCTCGTCGCGATTGATCCCCCGTGGTAGCTGCACAACGAACACAAACCACCCGCGCCGCTCACCCGGACGGTCCTCGCACGGAAGCTCGAGACCCTCAATCCCGCGGAGCGCTTCCCGATAGTGGGCGGCCACGCGCACTCGATCGGCGAGCATTCCGTCGAGTCGCTCGAGCTGTGCGATCCCCACCGCGCATGCGATGTCCGACAGGCGGTAGTTGAAGCCAAGCCGGTCATGATCCAGCCAACCCATGTCAGGCGCCCGCCCCTGATTGCGCTCCGAGTCGATCCGCGCCTTCATGGCGGCATTCCCGAGCGTAACCATCCCCCCCTCACCCGTTGTGAGCTGCTTGTTGGCATAGAACCCAAACACAGCTGGATTTCCCCGTCCTCCAACGGGAATCCCATCTGCATGACAGGCCCCAAGCGCCTCGCAGGCATCCTCCACGATCCCGAGCCCATGACGCGCTGCGATCCCCTCGAATGCCTCCATGTCCGCCGGATAGCCAAAGATGTGCACCGGCAGGATGGCTCGTGTACGCCCGCTGACAGCCGCCTCGGCCGCTTGGGGGTCGAGGTTCAGTGTGACCGGATCAATGTCGGCGAAAACCGGTCGGGCCCGCTCATAGAGCGCTACGTTCGCCGAGGCCACGAACGAGAATGGGCTGGTGAGAACCTCATCCCCATCGCGAACCCCCACCGCACGAAGTGCCAGATGGAGACCCGCGGTGCCGCTGGACACGGCGGAGGCCAGCGAACTGCCGACGAGTCCGGCAAAGCGCCGCTCGAACTCCAAAACGCGAGGTCCAAGCGAGAGGACACCTGACCTCAGCACCTCAACGACGAGCCGCTCCTCCTGGACGCCAAGCAAGGGCCGCGCGAGCGGAATGATCTCGCGCTCACCCAAGGCAGGGGCCCGACGGCGATGCGCTCGATCGGCAGGCGACCGCCGCCCCAACCGACCTTGACACTATTTAGCGACCCTCGTCCGATGATTGAGTCGAGATCGCCGACGGGGTACGTCCCTGTCCCTGGACCCCATACTCCAAAGAGTCTACGAGAGCATCCCAAGAGGCGGCGATCAGGTTCTCGGATACCCCAATCGAGCCCCAGACCCGCTCGCCGTCGAAAGCATCGATCAACACACGCGTGACCGCCCCGGTCCCATTGGCCTCGTCGAGTATCCGCACCTTGAAGTTGACGAGGTCGATGTCGCGCAAATGCGGATGGGTCTCTCCAATCGCCTCTCGCAACGCGAGGTCGAGAGCGTGCACGGGACCGTTGCCCTCGGCGGTACAAACGTAGCGTCGCTCATCCGGCCCCGGTGGAGCCCAGATCTTGATCGTTGCCTCCGTCTCGACGTTGCCATCGGCGCGCTTCTCCACGATCACTCGCCATGACTCGAGCCGGAAGAGCGACTCGTAGACGCCCGCCTCACGGCGCATGAGAAGCTCGAACGAGCCGTCGGCCGCCTCGAACTGGAAACCTTCGTGCTCGAGCTGCTTGACACGCTCGACCGTGCGCGAGGCAGCCTCCTCATCGAGCTCTATGCCGGCCTCGGCTGCCTTCTCGATGACAGTGCCACGTCCTGAGAGCTCTGAGACGAGCAAGTCACGCACGTTGCCGACGAGCTCCGGCTCGATGTGCTCGAACGTGGCCGCGTCCGCGCGTACGCCGGCCGCATGCAGGCCGGCCTTGTGGGCAAACGCGTGCCTGCCCACATATGGCTGCGCGGGATCGGGTGTGCGGTTGAGCAGCTCATCGAGCAGGTGCGCAGTCTCGGTCAGACGCGCGAGCCGCTCCGGCGCCAGCACATCACAGCCCATCTTCAACTGCAGGTCGGCGGCGATCGTGAGGAGGTTGGCGTTGCCGGTGCGCTCACCGATGCCGTTGATCGTTCCCTGCACTTGTGTGGCGCCCGCTTCGACGGCGGCGAGCGTGTTGGCGACAGCGCA
>JBAPMC010000182.1:0-19036 GCA_049278415.1 Solirubrobacteraceae bacterium | reverse complement strand
ACTACGAGCCGCCACTCGTCTGACCGCTCGTCTGGCTGCTACGCGGGACGTCGAGGAGATGGCCCGACTCGTGGTCGACGATCTACACGAGACGTTTGCCTTCTATCTGGCTGCAGTGCAACGTCTGGAGCAGGACGGGATGTTGCGATTGGTGGCCGGTCGTGGGCAGTTGGCAGAGGTGATGACCGAGTTCCTGCTCGTGGAGCAGTCCGTGCAGGATGGCGTCAACGGTCGTGTGGCGTGCTCCGGGGTGACAGCGCTTGTGGCCGATACCCGGACTGATCCGGATTACATCGCGCGTGACCCGCAGACCGATCCGCGCTCAGAGTTGAGTGTGGCGATCATGGTGGACGGGGCGGTGTGGGGTGTGCTCAATATCGAGGCTGTTGAGGCTCATGCGCTGAATGAGGCGGACGCGGTTCTCGTCGAGGCGATTGCAGCCAGCTTTGGCTCGGCTGTGCACAGGGCTGGGCTGATCGAAGACATAGAGCAGGCTTTCACCACAACGCTTGCGGTAGTGACGAGCACCGTGGAGGCTAAGGACGACTACACCGCGTGTCACGGCAGCGACGTTGCCGGTCTCGCAGAGCGCGTGGCGTTGAGACTGGGGCTCAGCGCAAAAGAGGCGCGCGATGTGCACTACGCGGCGATGCTCCACGATGTCGGAAAGATCGCCGTGCCGAGCGAGATCCTCTGCAAGCAGGGACCGCTGACCGAAGACGAGTGGGTGGTGATGCGCAGCCACACGGTGGTGGGGGCGGAGCTGGTGGAGCGCATTGCCGCTTTCGCCCACCTGGCGCCCGCCGTTCGCTGGAGTCATGAGCGGGTCGACGGCAAGGGGTATCCGGACGGTCTGTCAGGTGCGCAGATCCCGCTCGCCGCGCGGATCATCTCGGCGTGCGACACCTACGACGCGATCGTCACCGATCGTCCTTACCGCGTAGCTCGCACATCGTCTCAGGCGCGCGAGGAGTTGCTACGCGTGGCAGGCTCACAGCTCGACGAGCATGTTGTAGCGGTACTGCTCGAAGAGTTGGCAACCGGTTAGAGCTCAATGCCCTTCGCGGTTGTAGGCTGCCGCGGCCTCTCGCAGTCCCTCGCCACGTGAAGGCCACAGCGAGGCGGTGACATGGCGCCAGTAGCGCTTGGGGGAGTGGTTTGGCAGAAGCAGCGCGGCAAGCGCGCGCATCCCGTAGGAGCAGGCAGTCAGCCAGCGCACCGCAAGTGCAGCCACATGCGAATGATGCTTGCGCATGTACAGGTCGCGGTTGCGCGCCATTTCCACGATCCTCGGCTCAGGCACAGCGTCGGTGGAGAGCTGCTCATGGTGGACTGCCACTGCGCTTGGCACATACAGGCTGTGCCAGCCAACGTTGCGCAGCCGACGCGCGAAGTCCACCTCATCGGAGTACACGAAGAAGTCGGGGTCGAGGTAGTCAACCTGCGCTGCAGCCTCGCGGCGCACCAACAGCGCCGAGGACTGGCACCAGTCAACCTCACGGGTGTGGGCGCCCTTGCTCTGCACGGTGTAGAGCCGGTGCAGGAGCATTGCGCCGGCGAGCGCGGTAAGCGGTGTGGGGAAACGCCAGGCACAGGCCTGCTCAGCCCCGTCGGGGCGTAGCAGCTTGGCGCCGGCACAGGCCGCATCGGGGTGGCTCTCGAGCGCCTGGTGGAGTGCGAGGGTGGCGCCCGGCTGAAGCTCCGAGTCCTCGTTGAGCAGCAGCACATAGCGTCCACGCGCTCTACGCAACAGCTCAGAGTCGTTGAGCGCCTTGCCTTGGCGCGCCTGGAGAGCGATCACTTCGCTCACGGCCTGGTGTTCGTGTGCCGCCTCGACTGAGCCGTCACGGGAGCTGTTGTCGAGCACGAGCACCTCGGTTGCAAACGGCAGTGCTGCGCGCTCTCGCTCTATTGCGTCGAGACCGCGCAGCAGAAGCAGCGCTTGAGAGGTGTTCACGATGCAATAGCTCAGCTCGATGGGTGGCACCGCCGTGACCCTACTACCGGGGAAATTGCGCAACTAGCTGCGCCCCGAACGGTTGAACTTCGTAGGCCTATATGCACTAGAATTGTCTAACTGCCTTGCCTTTCCACTATGTGGACTAGGCTAGGCGTAGGGAGTCGCTAGAGGAGAGGGGTCTGTTCTAATGGGACGCGACATCAATAGCCACATGGAGGGATCGATGGGGAACCAGTCACTACGACCGCGCATGCCCGCGCGGTCGCGAATCTCAACTGCTGCACTCGCGCTGGGCGCGGTTGCCACAGCCGTAACTTTCGGGGCAGGCGCTGCCGGCGCTGCGTCTCCGCACGCCAAAGCGGCGCGCACGATCACTTTGAACGACAGTGCCAGCCTGCACTTGCAGAACAAACACGGGCTTGTGCTCAAAGAGGCGGGCAGCGCAAAAGGCACGCTCCCAGGGACGCTCTACTTGCAGCTCGACGTCACTTCGACGCGTAGCGTCACCGCTCAGGTTCAGGTCTACCCCAAAGGTGGTGGGTCGATCAGCGGCAACGCCAAAGCGAGCTACAGCGTTCAGGGCTCCTCAGCCTCGTTCTCGGGCACGCTGGCGATCACCAAAGGCAGCGGCAAGTACTCCAAAGCGAAAGCCTCTGCTCTGAGCTTCAGCGGCACGATCCAGCGCTCGAACGACGCCGTCACGGTGCACGTGAGCGGAAAAATGTCGTATTAGGGTTGGAGAGACCTTGACCAGAGCGCGGACATTCACGCTTGCGCTGCTCGCCTTCGGATGCCTGGCCACCTCGGCTCAGGCAACCGAGACGGTCGCCTTGCACACTTCATTCAGCCCCGACAGACTGGGCGCCTCCACTACGATCGGGTTTGGCTTCACGATCGGCAGCACAGTCGGCGGGCTGCCTTCGCCGCTGACCCACGTCGAACTGCGCATGCCCAAGGGCATGAACTACGTCACGACCACTCTGGGACTCGCTATCTGCAAACCCCAGTCTTTGGTCGAAAAGGGTCTCTCCGGCTGCTCGCCAAACTCTCGCCTGGGCTACGGCAATGCCTATGTCGAAGTCCCGTTTGGCGAGGGTTCGGGCCGCGAGATCCCGGAAATCGAGGCGCTGATGGGACCGCCGCATGAAGGCAATCTGGTGGTGCTCTTCTACGCCAATGGCCTCGCCCCGGTTTACGCTCAGATCGTCTTCTCGGGCGAACTGCTCCCTGGGAGCGGGCCGTTTGGTGGCAATCTCAACACGGCAATCCCTCAGATACCAAGTGTCACGAATGGACCGCCGGTGTCGATCATCAACGTCAGCTCGACGATCGGCCCCAGCCATCTCACCTACTACAAGCGTGTTCACGGCAAGCTGGTGGGCTATCAACCGAAGGGCATCTCGCTTCCGACGAGCTGTCCCCGCGGTGGCTTCCCGTTCTCCGCGAACTTCACGTTCCTCGACGGCAGCCAGGTAGTGGCGACGCATAACGTGCCCTGCCCGCCGCCGGTGCACCACAAGAAATAGTCCCCGACGGGGTCCTCCTTTAGAGCTGAGCTTTCTCGCTCGGCCCTAAAGGACCCGTCGGCTTGTTCGGGTGTCGGGTGGCATGTTGACCGCGATCTTTGGTCGGTCCATGAGGGGCTTTACCGGCAACCAGGCAACCAGCAGACCGGTACGAGCAGCCCGGTACGCCAGCAGAGACCTGTACGCGCGGAGCGGCTCGCTCCCCTCTGGCCCACGACCGACTCGACTGGACTACTGCTTGTTAGCGGCCGCTTAGTCCTGGAGGGCCAGGCTTGCCTGTACCCGGGCCGCAAACCAGCCGGGGATTGCAACCATCAGCACCGCTGAGGCGGTCACGAGCGCCAGGCTCGAGAGCGCAACGATCACATCGACGGAGCTGACTACCGGGTAGTTGATCACCAGGTTCAGCGCTCGGTCTAGCAGCTGCTGGCCGAAGAGACCGAACACTGCGCCACTGAAGCAGCCGACACCGAGCAACATCAGGCTCTCGAGCACGATCGTGTACCACAGTTCGCGATGGGGGAAGCCCTCGAGCTTCAGCTTCGCAAGGCGTGGGCGGCGCTGCCAGATCATGGCGCCCATTGCCGCCGCCATCGCCATTATCGCCGCCACGAGGATCAAGGTGGCGATCTGTGAGAGCCGCGTCAATCCCTGGCGTGTGATGGCGCGTAGGGTATTGGCGTGTTGTTCTGCGGTCTGTGCCGCAAGCGCCGATTCTGGCCCTAGCACAGCTCTTATCTCATGCACGCCCTGCTCAGGTGAGACCCCGGGCTTCATCAACACGTTGTAGGCGCTTGCATCTGTGCTTCCCCAAGCCTTTGCATAGTCCTCAGCGCTCATAACGATCGCCCCCGGCGCCCAGCCGATGTTGGTGCTGATGGCAGCCACACGGAACGTGGTTGGCTTGGGCGTGGGCAGCGTGAATGGCTGGCCGATTTTCAGTTTGTGTTCTTTAGCCACCGCCAGCGACACCACCGCCCAGCCGCCTTCGCGCACGTGCGCGTCAGCCTGCGCAACGTTGCCTTCAACGAGTTGGCTGGGGGGTACCAGTGGTGAGGCTTCCCGCGGTGGAGCAATCACCCAGATGCGCCGGTCGTTGAAGTCGAGCAGGCCGCCGCGATAGACACGCACGGCGCGTACTCCTGGCAGCGCGCTGAGCTTGCTCTGCTGGGTTGGGGCAAACGGCGAGGTCATCAACAGATTCGAGTTGCCGGCAGCCGACACCCACACGTCGGTAGCGGCGTTCGCGTCGCTGGCTGCGTTGTACAGACCGTTCAACAAGTCGCTGTGGGCTCCCTGGATCGACACGCTCCCGAACACCGCAATCGCTCCCGTAGCGGCGATGGCTATTGCGCGCGAGCGTCCTGCGCGCAACTCCATCACGGCTATGTGCGGCACCGCGCTCACAATCGTCGGCGCGATCCGCCTCACAAACGCAAGCATCCCGCTGAGTGGTACTGCCAAAAGCGCGAGCAGCGCGCCAATCAACGTAACCATCCCCACGATCGCCGCCTGCGGCGCTGCGAGCAAGATGGCAAGCGTCGCCCCCAGGCATAGGAGCCCAATGAGCGTAAGCCGCCAGGAGATGCTTCCGCCGCTGCCCTCCTTCGTTTCGATCGCAGCGAGCGGATTGCGCGAGACGATGTCCTTGAAGGGGCTCAACACAGCCACGCTTGCAGCCCCCATGCCGCCAATAACCGAGATCGCGATGCTCTGCCAGTTCACCACTCGCTCGGAGCCGACCGCGAATGCGGATGAGAGGTAGCCGGGGTTGGAGTGGAACAGATGGATGGACAGCTCGTCGCCAAGCACAAGTCCGATGGCGCAAGCAATCACGCCGAGCACAACCGCATCGAACATCAGCACTGCGATAACCGCCTTGGGCGTATAGCCGTCGCGACGCAGGTCGGCGATCAGGCGTCTGCGCTGTGGCACCGTCAGGAGCATCGCGTTGAAGGCGAACAGGAAGCCCACTAGCGCACTGATCACGGCGAACAGCTGTGTCGATTGATTTGTCGCCGCCGCCGCCTTGGCAAACAGCTTTTCGTCGTAGCTGGCAGCCTCCACTCCGAACTGTCCACCGGCAATTCGTTCCAGACCCGCCCGTACGCTGGCAGTCTGCCCCGGAGCGGGCTCCACCAGGACGCGGCTCACACGCCCCTTCAGGCCGCTCGCTTCCTGGACATATTCGAGCGGACCCACGGCGATGGGGCTGGAGATCAGTGCTCCAATCTGCTTTTCGGTGAGCTTTGAGAAGAGCGCCGCTTCGCTCGTGTGACCGAGCGCCTGGAACGTCACTATGTCGCCGAACTTCTTCGCCCCAACTGCTTCGGCGACAGGTACTGGCAGCACAACCGCGCCAACTCCCGCAAACGGCGTGAGCGCCACTTTGCGCACGAGCGCGCCTTTGAGCTCAGCCAGCGTTCCGTCGGCTCCGACGAGCTCCACCGAGTCGCTGCCCTTCGGCCCCTTGGCGTTTGCGCTCACTTCGAGCAGCGGGGCTGCAACTCGCACGCCAGGCAGATGACGGGCTTCGCTTACAAGCTTTTCCGGCAGTCCCTGAGCGTCACGCGCCGTCAACTGCAGCTGCGCTGCGCCAACGATCCCGCTGTTGAGCTGCCCCACGGAGCTCGAGAGGCTCGAGCTCGCGATCTGAGAGGCGAACAGCAGCCCAACCCCGGCAGCGATCCCCACGATCGCAAAGCACTCCTGAAGCGCCCGCGCCCGCAGGCGCACGCGGTAGAGATGGAGCACGTTCGCGAACCTCATAGCTGCCTCCCCGAGATCGTTGCGCTCACGCGCTGCTGTCGCCCTGTGCGCTCGGCGCCCGGCTGACGGGGGCAAGACCTTGCTCAGGGTCGTAGTCGACGAGCTTGCCGTCGCGAAGCGCCAGCACGCGATCGGCATAGCCGGCGGCCTGTGGGTCGTGACTGACGAGCACAATCGCCACTCCGCGTTCGCGGCACAGCTCTGTCAGCAGTTCAAGCACCTCGCGTCCGCGTTGCGTGTCGAGACTGCCCGTGGGCTCGTCCGCGAGCAGCAGCTTCGGCTCGGTTGACAATGCCCTGGCGATCATCACGCGCTGGCGCTCGCCCATCGAAAGCGTCTCTGAGCGGTGGGTGAGCCGCCCGCCGAGCCCAAGACGCTCGAGCAATGGTTGCACGCGATTGTGGGCCTCCTTCCACGGCGTGTTCTTCAACAGCTTCAGCACCGTGTTGTCGATCGCGGTGACGCCCGGCAGCAGGTCGAAGTTCTGGCGTACGAAGCCCATCTCCTGGAGACGGAAGTGCGAGGCCTCTCGCTCCGAGAGCGATGAGATGTCGCGACCGTTCACCAGCACTTTCCCGCTCGTTGGCGCCAGCAGCGCCGCAACCATCAACAACAGCGTCGTCTTACCCGAGCCACTCGGCCCGTACAGCGCCACCATCTCGCCTGTCGAGACCGACAGCGAGACGCCGTCGACGGCACGTACCGTCTCCTCCCCGGCTGTGTGGTAATGCTTGACGAGATCCCGCAGCTCCAGCATGCGTGTCCCTCTCCCTAGTGACCGGCCGGCAGCTGACCATGCTACCGGCCCCCCAACTGCTTGACCTGTGAAGAAACCCTATCTGAAATTGTCCAGGTGGGGTGGCGAGCGGTCCCCTCCGCCACTGCGCCAACGACCCACTGCGTTGTGTAGGTGGGTGGGCAGGCGTCGCAGCTTGAACACGAGCATAGTTGGCTTCTCGAGACCGCCAACGGTAGCGAGCACGCTTTCGCTCACGGGCTCCAGTTCGGGACTGTGGGCCTCAGCAGTGGACAGGTAGTTGCCAATCATCGCCGCGAGTATCACCAGATGGCGGCGACTGTGGGGGAGCTCTTGCGCCACCCGCGTGGCTTCCACGGAAAGCCATCTCATCCGCTGCGCCGCCCGCTGCGGACCGTAGTACTCGACGAGGCTGCGGTGGCCCGCCGCCTCGTCCTCGCGTTTGTCGATCAGATTGTCAAGCAGCGAGTGCAAGCCGCCGATCCAGGGGAAGTAGGCGTACTCGAGCGCCGCCACCTCGCTTGCCTCGAGCTGTGTCTCGGCGGCCGCTGCCACAAGCGCAAACACCCCGAGCGAGGAGCCGGCTGCCGCAGCGGTCTCCCACCACTGCAGTCCCGCCCCCGGCGGGCTGGCATCCCGTGCCCACTGCTCGAGCGCCTCGTGATTGCCCTGGGACTCGCTCAGGTTCAGGCTCTGAAACGCCATGATCCGCTTAGCAGCTGCGCATGCGGCTGGAGCCACCGCCTCATAGGAGGGCAGGCGCACGATCGCGCTGCGGCAGCTGTTCAGCACATCCTGCAGATAGCCGCCGTCGTTGCGTTGGGGGTGGTGCTCGTACCAGTCGAGTGGCGCCGCGCCCGGATCAAGGGAATAGATCAAGGCTTCGTGCAGGCGTTGTCCGTCGGCCACAGGGTCTGCGCTTGGCTGCTCGCCCAGGATGTCCAGGAAGTTGTAGGCCGCCTGGAAGGAGCTCACCGCCTGGGTTACAGTCGCGCGGTGCGGGTGGGCGGCGAACGCGGCGAACGCAGCCGCGCCCTCGATGTTGCCGCGCTTCTCAAGCGCTTCCAGCGCGAGCTGGCGCAGCTGCGGGTCGGGTATTCGCCGTGCCTGTCTGCGCCAGCGTGCGACGTTCAGAGATACGCGCGGGAACACGCCCGTCCAGTAGCTGAACGCCGCTTGCGCGAAGGTGGCCCTCAGCGCAGCGCGGCTGAGAACCGTAGATGAGCTGATGAACGTGAACAAGATCCCTGTGGCGGAAAATCTCTTCTCCGCCCCCTCTCCCTCCCCGATAGTGAACCCTGCGGCCCTCGTCTGTCAAGCCCTTGACTATTGGCGACTCCCTTTCCAGCAGCGATTGAGCTAAGAGCCGATTGCCACCGTCCCGGCCGCGAGTCGTTGTCGAGATACACCCCTATTGTCTGCCTGCCGTGCGCGTTCACGTCGTCGATCCTTCCGCCTACACCCCACCCTACGATCATGCTCTGTGCCATGCGCTGGGCGCGGCGGGGGCGGAGGTTGAGCTCGTGACGAGCCGCTTCGTCTACGGGCCCGTCGCGTCGGCGGATGGGTATGTGCGACGCGAGCTGTTCTACCGAGCCGCGCTCGGCGCCCCCGGAGGGCGCGTGCGGATGGCGAGCAAGCTCGCACAGCATGTGCCCGACATGCTGCGATACCGCCGTGTGGCGCGCCAGGCGGACGTGGTGCACTTTCAGTGGCTCCCTGTCCAACACCTTGACGCCCACCTGCTGCCCTCTAGGAGCCCTGTGGGCGGGGCGGGTCGGCACGGATGGGCCGCCCGCCGCTCCGCTGGTGCTCAGCGTCGCCCACGGCTCGTTCTCACCGCCCACGACGTGCTCCCGCGCGAGCCGCGCCATGGCCAGCTCGCGGCGCAAAGGCGCCTATATGACCGTTTCGACGCAATAGTTGTGCACTCAGAGCATGGTCGCGCGCGGCTCGTGGAGGAGCTCGGCGCCGACAGCAATCGCATTCATGTGATCCCACATGGTGTATTTACCCATCTGGCCGAGCGCTCAGCCGGCGTACCCCCGCCGCCCCCGCCGCACCAAACGGACAAGCCGGTGGTTCTGTGCTTCGGGCTAATGCGTCCCTACAAGGGGATCGACGTGCTCTTGGACGCATGGCGCGGAGCGGGAGACCAAGCGCCGATCGAGAACGCAGAGCTGTGGATCGCCGGGATGCCGAAGATGGACATCTCGGCTCTGCGCGCAGCGGCTCCCCCCAACGTCAGGTTCGACCCGCGCTTCATCACCGACGATGAGCTGCCCGCCTATTTCCAGCGCGCCGACCTGGTTGTGCTGCCCTACCTCCAGGCTGACCAGTCGGGTGTGTTGTTCACCGCGCTCGCGTTTGGCAAGCCGCTGTTGCTCAGCGACGTTGGGGGCTTCCCCGAGCTCGAGAGCACGGGAGCGGCGCGAGTGGCGCCGGCGGGCGACGCACGTGCTCTCAGACAGGCGCTGGGTGCGCTGCTTCACGACAGGGCCACCCTGGCCGAAATGTGCGTGAGGGCCAGGGCGGCCGCCACTGGACGTTACTCCTGGGAGGCTGTCGGGCGTGCCCATCTAGAGCTCTACGAGCAGCTTCTGCAAGAAGCGCAGCGGCGGTAGGGGCTCCGCTCGGACAGAATGCGCGCAGTGCGCATCGCTCTCGAGATCCTCTTCTGGGCTTCAGCCATCCTGATTGTGTGGACCCAGCTCGGCTATGGGCTACTCATCGCAGCCCTCGCCCGCATCCTCGCGCCAGCGCCACCGGCGCCCTCAACCTCACGAGAACGACCCAATATCCCTCATCCAGGAGCCGACGGTATGTCAACGATCGTGGCTACCCAGAACGAGGGAGGGCTTCCGCGGGTGTCACTGATCGTGGCAGCCCATGACGAGCAGGCTGTGATTGGCGCAAAGGTGGCTAATGCGTTGGCGCTCAGCTACCCGCGCGAGCTGCTCGAGTTGATCGTCGCCTGCGATGGATGCGCCGACGCAACTGTCCAGAGTGCGCGTGAAGCGGGCGCCGATGTCGTGCTCGATCTGCCGCGTGGCGGCAAGATCGCCGCGCAGGACGCCGCGGTTGAACGGGCCGGCGGCGAGATTGTGGCTTTCTCCGACGCCAACTCCTTCTGGGATGCGGACGCGCTGCGTGAGCTGGTGAGTGCTTTCGATGATCCGCAAGTGGGCTACGCCTGCGGCCGGGTGCGTTTCGTGCACGATGCCCATCCTGCCTCCCAAAATGGGATGCACGCCACAAATCAGGAGGGTGTGTATTGGCGCTATGAGATGGCGTTGCGCGCACGCGAGTCGCGACTGGTGTCGATCACTGCGGGTAACGGCGCCATCTATGCGACGCGACGCGACGCCTACATGGTGGTGGACCCAATCATGGGCCACGACCTGTCGTTTCCCTTCAACATGGTCAAGCGCGGTTGGCGCGCCGTGGATGTCCCGAGCGCAGGCGCCACAGAGAAGATGGTGCCCTCCATCGAGGGAGAGTGGCGTCGCAAGCGGCGCATGATGAGCCACACCTGGCCAATCGTGTTGCGTGGCGGGATGCTCTCGCCGCGCGGCTACACCGCTGGGTATGCGCTGATGATCCTCTCCCATCGCTTGCTGCGCTACCTAAGCCCGTTTCTGCATGCGCTCGCTTTGCTGGCCAACCTCGCGCTCGTGGCGGACGGCGCGGGCACGCTCTACACGCTTACGCTTGCTCCACAGATCGCGTTGCTCGCCGCCGCTGCGCTGGCAGGAGCGCTGCCGGCACGACCGCTGCTGATCGCGCGCTACTACGTGCTAACCACCGCCTCCCCCGCCGCCGGGCTTTGGGATTGGCTGCGCCACGGCACCGACCCATCGTGGGAAGCCGCTGAGGGAACGAGATGATCCGACGGGCAATCGACGTTGTCGGGGGGAGCGCTGCACTGGTACTGGCAACGCCCGTGATGGGTCTGGCGATGCTCGCAATCCGCTTGGAATCGCGTGGGCATCCCATCTACAGACAGCGCCGGGTTGGCAAGGACGGGCGGCCCTTTGATCTGTTGAAGCTGCGCACGATGGTTGATGGCGCCGAGCACATGGGGGCGGGTCTAGCCATCAACGAGAATGATCCGCGCGTTACGCGTATAGGGGCGCTGTTGCGCAGGACTTCGCTTGACGAGCTGCCCAATCTGCTGAACGTGGTTTGCGGCGACATGTCGTTCATCGGCCCGCGCCCAACCATCCCGGTGCAGGTGGACCAGTACACAGCGCGCCAGCGCGGTCGTCTCGCGGTCAGGCCGGGCATCACCGGCTGGGCACAGGTCAACGGTCGCACCTCACTGCCCTGGAGCGAGCGGATCGAGCTCGACCTCTACTACATCGAGCACCGCTCGCCTGCGCTTGACGCGCGTATCCTGTGGCGCACCGTGGCAATAGTGCTCGGCGGCTCAGGCATCTACAAGGGCGACACAGGAGGATGGGAGGGTGGGGGAGATGGATGAGCTCCACCGGATTCGGGCCAATCAACCCTCCGCTCCCTCACCCTCGGCTGATCCACCCTCTGCTCTCAGACGCACCGGTCTGCGCCCGGACGCTCAGTCCGTGGGCACGGGTACAGCCGGCGGTCCCCCGAGCATCATGCTCACGGGCGTAGGCAAGCGCTATGACATCGTGTCGTGCTTCGCAACGCTTACAACGGTGGTGGCGGTTGATCCCAATCCGCTCGCCCCAGCGCAGTATGCGGCGCATGTGCGCGCGAGCCCCCCGCCAATCGATGACCCCGGGTACATACCGGAGCTTCAGCGCCTATGCGAGCAGCATGGCGTCGGCGCGGTGCTGCCGCTCACCGACCTCGACATCGAGAAGCTGGCCCAGGCGCGCGAGCAAGGGGCGCTCCCGGCGCTTGTGCCCTCCGCAGAGATCGCACGCGCAACTTACGACAAGTACGAAACCCATCTGTTGCTCGAGCGACTCGGCCTGCCCTCTCCCCCTACCGTGCTTCCTCACCATGCCAACCTCGACGCGCTCCACTATCCGGTGATGGTCAAGCCGCGCCGCGGCTCCGGTGCGCGCTCCATTCACCTCGCCCATGATCCTGCTCAGGCGCGCTTCTTTGTCGAGTACGTGCAAGAGCCCACGATGGTGCAGCGGGCCATGGGAGGCCCTGAGCTGTCGATCGACTGCCTCGGCGACACCGACGGGCGTTGCCTAAACGCTATCCCGCGCACGATGCTCGAGTCGCGTGGAGGCGAGTCCATCAAGGGCACCGTGATCGATGATCCCGAGCTCGTGGGGTTCGGCCGCAGGGTGATGGAGGCGCTCGGCGTGCGTGGCCCCGCCACCATCCAGGTGTTTCGCGACCCGCAACTCGGCATCCGCATAACCGATGTCAACACACGCTTCGGCGGCGCTTTTGCGGCGCCTGCCCTCGCCGCTCTTGCGAGTCGCTCCTATCCCGAGCTGATCGTGAGGATGGCGGCAGGCGAGCGTGTTCCACCCCACGTCGGCGAGTACACAGCTGGCATCACCTTCACGCGCTACTACTGGCAGCTAGAGCTCAACGAGCGCATGGAGCCAACTGGGAAAGACATCCTGCCGGGGGGCTCCCCGCCGCCGAAGTGTAAGAATGGTGGACGGTGAGTACATCGCTCACAAAGCCCACCACGGACGTCGCATCCAACGGAGCGGGGGGGTCCAGTGGCACGGGCTCCAACGGGTCGAGTCCGGAGCTTCAGCCCGGCTCGCGCACGTGCGCGAAATGCGGGCTGCCCATGCGCCAGGAGCAGGACTGGTGCCTGCACTGCGGCGCAGGAGCGCCCGGGAGCCTGGGCGGCGGTCCCGGTTGGCGCACGGGTGTGGCAATTCTTGGCGCAACCGCGGTGCTCGTGTGTGGTGCGTCGGTAGCGGCATACGCAGCGCTCAATAAGCCCAAGCCCAAGGCTACGGTGGCGGTGGTTGCCGTGAAGGGGCAAACCACAGCAGTGCCTACAACCGCCACACCAACCTCTCCGGGAGCCGCTCCACCGGCGACAGCTACGCCGGTACCGGGCACTCCAACAACGGTGAAAGGCGCGCCACCCATACCGCTGCAAACGCCCACGCCCAAATCCTCTGGCGCAGATACCGAAGCGAACAATGCGCTCTTCCCGCCGGAAACGAAAACGAGCAAAGCCACAACGCCCGCCACTCCCACCAAAACAAGCAGCGAATCGACGAAAAGCACGAGCGGGAACAGCGGCTCCGAAGGTGGATCGAAAACGGGCGCCGGCTCAGGCGCAGAAGCCCCCAGTCCGATTCTGCTCGACACCAATGCAGCAAGTACCTACAACCCCTACAGCTATCCACCCACCTTGTTCGGCGAACCGAGCCTGGCTATTGATGGCGAAGAAAAGACCGCCTGGACAGCTCAGGTTCAGGCAACCGCCGCACCGAAGATGGCTGAGGGTCTAGTGCTCGACCTAAAGAGCCCCCAGAAGCTTGGGAGCGTGGCGGTCAAGACAACAACCACAGGAATCACCGTGGAAGTCTATGGCTCAAATGGATCGGCGCTGCCTACTTCAATCTCCGACCCCGCATGGAGTCGAATCGTCGGCCTGAAAGTGCTGAAGAGGAAAAGCACGTCGCTAGCGCTGAAAGCGAAGAACAAGAGCTACCGCTACGTGCTGCTGTGGCTCGCCAAGGCGCCAGCCACTTCGACTGCCGCCAACCCCGGTACGGTCGCAATCAACGAATTCGAACTGTTTCCCCCCTCCTGAGTTCCGAGCCCCCTGACGAGCGTGGGCAAGCCAGACAAGGTGCAGCGAGCGCAGTGTTCTGTGCGTACATGAAGTGAGCGAGGAGGGAGTATCGCGCCGCCCCCGCTCGTCAGGCAGGCTTCTTCTTAGCGCGGCGGGGCCGTGCTGCCCACACCTCGTCGAGGAAGCCGGCAATCTCCTCCGTGAGTCGCTCTGGGCTCATGCGCAGCTCTACAAGCGAGTCGGCTTCGATCAGGCGTGCGTTGGGGAGCTCCTCAGCGAGCATCCCCGCATCTGAGAAGGGGTGCACCGGGTCGCGCCGATGGCCGAGTACCAGCGCAGGCGTCTTGAACGTGCGCCGTTCCGTTCGGTGGGGGGCGATCCGACCGAAGAAGAGGCCCTGCAGCAGCGAGCCACCCGGGCCCGGGTCCTGGCGCACGAGGTCGAGCACGACGTTGCCGTAGTAGGGCAGCAGCCGGCGCGGCACCGCGCGAGCTCCACGTGCCACGAGCTTCATCAGCGGCTCGCCGAAGGTGAGCGCAACGAGGATCGGAGTGAACGTGAGAGCGCTCGACAGCAGGCCGTTGTCGAGCACCGGCATCTCAATGATCATCCCGCGCAGGCGCTCCGGTGCAGTGGCAGCCACCTGAAGCGCTGCATTCGCGCCGAGCGAAGTTCCCATGATGACCGCCTCGGGAATCTCCAGATGGTCCATGAGCGCCACCAGCTGCTCGCCAAAGGAGTACATCGAGTAGCGCCACATGTCGCGTGGGCGGTCCGATTCGCCGTGGCCGAGCAGATCCACTGTGATCGCGCGGTTGCCGTGCGCCGCCAGGTCTTCGGCGAGCGGCCGGTGCATCTTCTGCGAGAGCAGCAAGCCATGCACGAGGATCACGGGACGCTTGGAGGCGGCTGCGCGGCGCGAGGTCTTGCCGCGCGTGCCTGCGCTCGTCAGCGCCGCGAGCCCTGCGCCGAACTCGGTGTAGGCGATGCGCTGGTCGTGAAAGAGAAACGACGCCACGCTTCAAGCCTACTGCCCGGATGAGCAACAGGCAGCGCGGCGGGCGGCCCCCCTGACCGCCCGCCTCCCTCACGCGCAATACGCGGACCCGGGCAAAGCCGTGGATCGCCCGGGTCCGGTCCCCTCTCCGGGGTCATCCGCAGGCCTGAATGGGATGACCTGCACGTAGAAACCCCGCAAACCTCCGGAAGATGCGGTGTTGATGTGAGCGCGCTAGCTTTGTTCGAGACGACCAACTTCAGGAGGAGAGAGCATGGCCAAGCAGCCCCGTATCCTCGCCGGGCAGACGGCGGCGATCACCGGCGCAGCGCGCGGGATCGGCAAGGCAACTGCGCAGGCGCTCCTGCGTCAGGGAATGAAGGTGGCAATCGGCGACGTCGACTTCGCCGCGGCCCAACAAACCGCCTCGGAGCTCGGCCCGAGCACCGTTGCGCTCCCACTCGACGTAACCGACCGACCATCGTTCGCCGCCTTCCTCGACCGAGCTGAGGAGCAGCTCGGGCCGGTGGATGTGCTCATCAACAACGCAGGCATCATGCAGATCGGACGCTTCGTGGACGAGGACGACCTCACGGCGAGGCGCATGGTGGACATCAACATCCACGGAGTGATCCTCGGCACGAAGCTGGCGCTGGAGCGCATGGTGCCACGCGATCGTGGACACATCGTGAACATCTCCTCACAGGCGGGCAAGTACGGCTCGCCGGGCGGCGCCACCTACTCGGCTACGAAGCATGCAGTGGTGGGTCTGACCGAGGCGGTGCGCGGTGAGCTGCACCTGATGAAAGCCAACATCGACGTCAGCTACGTGATGCCGTTCGTGGTGAATACCGAACTCGGCTCTGGTCTCGGCGACGCACGTGGGCTGAAGAGTCTGCAGCCGACCGATGTAGCGGACGCAATCGTGGAGGCGCTGCAGCACGGCACGGTGGATGTGTGGGTGCCGAAGTCCGCTAAGCGCACCAACACGCTTGGCACGCTCTTGCCGAGGACGCTCTCAGAGGGCATGGCACGAGCGCTGAAGGCCGACAAGGTGCTGGCGGGCGCCGACGCCGATGTCCGCCGCGGCTACGAGCTGCGCGCTTCGCACTCCGAGCCGAGCCTTGAGCCCGCGCCCGAGCAGCCGCAGCTCACCGACGGCGCCGCATGAGCGAAGACTGGCTCGTCGTGAGCAGCGGCCTACCTGAGGCTCGCTGGTGAGTAAAACGCCGGGCTGCTCAGCTGGCGGTCAGGGCCTTATGCGCCGAGCCACTCGGCGATCTGACGCCCGATCTCGGGCCCTGCGTCCTCTTGCAGGAAGTGCGAGGCGTTCTCGATCACACGGGGCGTCTCGCGGCCGATTGCCTCTGCGAAGCGCTCGCCGGTGGAGAGCGGCAGCACAGGGTCTGAGTCTGCCCACAGCATCAACGTCGGCCGCTTGTCCTGCTTGAGCGCATCGAGCACGCGCTGCCCTGCGGCGGCGCCGGTCGCATCGGGCGTGCGCGGGATCATCAGTGGAAAGGCGCGCGCCCCGGCCTTTGAGGCAACACTCGGATAGGGCGCTTCATAGGCGTCGATCACATCCTCGCCCGGGTCGCTCTTACAAGCGCCGCGCACGAGGAAGCCAACCGGCAGATCCTCCGTACGCTCGACGAAATCGCGGAATGCAACCCAAGCGTCGGTCATGTGCTGGTGGCCGGTGAACAGCCCCGTGTCGAGAATCACGAGCCGGTCGAAGCGATCGGCGTGCTCCACGGCGAGGCGCAACCCGATAGGGCCACCCCAGTCGTGCACCACCATCGTGGCGCCACGCACGTCGAGCTCCTCGATCAGCGGCGCCATCGCTTCAACGTGGCGGTCATATGAGTACCAGCCGATGTCGATCGGCTTGTCCGAGCGCCCGAAGCCGGGCAAGTCGGGCGCGATTCAGCGAAAGCCCGCATCGCGCACAGGTGCGAGCACCTTGCGCCATAGAAACGACCAGGTGGGCTCGCCGTGCATGAACACCACCGGAGCGCCTTCGCCCTCGTCGATGTGGGCGAGTCGCAGGCCGTCATGCTCGCGGTAGCGCGCCTGGAACGGGAAGTCGGGCAGGCCTTCGAGCAGCTCGTCCGGGGTACGCACCGCATCAGTCATCGGTGAGAGAGCATATCCACCGAGTGATCGGTTAGGCTCGCGCGCGGTATGTATTCAGCGATCGTCCACTTCGCCCCGGTTCTCGCCGCCGAGAAGAGCAAGGTGCCGTTCTACATCGCAGGTGGAGTGCTCGTGGCCTGGGCGCTGATCCTGTCAATGGGCATTGGGATGCGCAACCCAAGCTTCCCGCGTACCGTTGCAGCGGAGCGCACTGTGATGGCCATAACGGCGGTGCTGGTGCTGGCGGCGGTCTCTATGGCGGTAGTCACATCGGGTGGTTCCACCGAGAAGGCAACGGCAGCGCCAATCACGCAGGCAGGTCGCGAAGCCGCCTCGGGCTCGGGAAGCTCATCCGTGAAGGACGAAGCCGACCCAGAAGGTCAGCTGCGCTTCACCACCAGATACCTGTCGGCGAAGGCCGGCGCCGTCACGATCAGCTTTGCCAACTCCTCGCCGCTGCCGCACAACATGACGATCGCCCAAGGCGCCAAGGTGCTCGGCGCCACGCCCACGTTCCAGGGTGGCACGAAGACTCTGAAGCTGAATCTGGCGCCGGGAACCTACACATTTTACTGCTCTGTGCCCGGTCATCGACAAGCGGGCATGGAAGGCAAGCTCACCGTCCAATAAAGGAGGATCGGATGAAGCTATACGTCTGCTATGGACTGTTCAAGTCCCCCCGTCCGGGAGGGCACCCTTGCAGGAACGCCCACGAGGCCCTGCGCGAGGCGGGCTACCACCCGCAGGTCGTGAAGTCCTACGGGCTCGGCATCCTGCCGAAAGCGCTCAACATGACAAAAGGCCGTCAGGAGGTTGAGCGTTTGACTGGCAATCGCATGGTGCCAACGCTCGTGCTCGACGACGGCAAGGTAATCGACGGCTCACACGAGATCGTCGCTTGGGCTGTAGCCAATCCTGCTGTCGCCGCGTAACCGAGGACGGAAGGCGCCCGCAGCGCCCGTAATACTTCGCCTCATTGAGGAGCGCGCGCTCCTCAAGATCAAACGAGCCAGAAGGGAACCATGCGATGGATGTACTTGCCAGGATCGACGAGGCCAGGCGCGAATGCAACGTGCTCGAGCACCCGTTCTACCAGCGCTGGAGCGCTGGCGAGCTGAGCGCCGAGGAGCTCGGCTTCTACGCTGGCGAGTACCGTCACGCGGTGGTTGCGCTTGCGCAAGCCTCTGAAGGGGCGGCAGCCAAGGTGGGAGACGAGCATCGGGCAGGACTGGAGCGCCATGCAGCCGAGGAGCGCAGTCACATCGCGCTGTGGGACGAGTTCGCCAGTGTGGCGGACGAAGGCGTGCCTTCGAGGGCGCCGTTGAGCGAGACCGAGCAGTGCGTGCAGGAGTGGGCTATGGGCGAGGATGCGCTCGATCACCTCGCCGTGCTGTACGCCATCGAGGCTAGTCAGCCGGAGATCGCAAAGACGAAGCTCGACGGGCTTGTGGAGCGCTATGGCTATAGCCCGGAAGGCCCCGCGGTGGAGTACTTCGAGCTGCACGCCACGCTCGACATCGAGCACGCGCGCCAGGCACGGGAGCTGATCCAGCAGCTGATGAGTGCCGATGAGGCCGGCGCCAAAGCTCAGGCAGACCGTATGGTGGCGCGCGCAAAGGCGGCCTTGCAGGGCAATTGGGCGTTGCTGGACGGTGTCGATGCGCAATTTGGTCACGCTGCCTGACACCCCAATCGAAATTGAGCAGACGGACCGTGAGAGACAACTGAGAGGTGCTGGTAGGCGGGGAAGCTCGGCCCCGCCTACGTGATCCACACGCCACCTTGGCGCGAATAACGGACATGTGCAACGTGGCATGGTCTGCGAGATGAGGATCGCTGTAGTCGGCGCCGGGGTCTCCGGCATGGTTGCCGCCCACCTGCTCCACAAACATCACGACATCGTCGTGTTCGAGGCTTGCGACTACGCGGGCGGCCACTCCAACACCGTCCGGGTGGACACGCCCGAGCAGACACATCACGTTGACACCGGGTTCATGGTGTTCAACGACCGCAACTACCCAAACTTCGAACGTCTGCTTGCCCAGCTCGGCATCGAATCGCAGCCCTCGACGATGAGCTTCGGCGTGAGCGACGAGCTTGGCGACTTCGAGTACAACAGCGCATCTCCGAATGGTCTGTTCGCAAAGCGGGCACACCTTGCAACACCGTGGTT
>JBAPMC010000181.1:0-2053 GCA_049278415.1 Solirubrobacteraceae bacterium | reverse complement strand
GAGGCCCTTGGAGTGGGGTCCGTAGGCCAGCAGGCCGCGCAGCGGGTGGACGTGACGGTCTGAGCTGCGATCGGGATGAAAAGACAGCTCGGGTTCAGGTAGCCAGAGGTGCGGCGCGATCTGAGTGCTCATGCCCGCACCCGCCTGGAGAAGGCCGTCGTGGGCGAGAGGCGAAAGACCGCGTCGACGCCGTTGGCGATGCTCAGCGCACGCAGTTCGCCACCGTCGCCGCACAGCAGTCGGCTCCAGAAGTCGATGAGCTCGTTGAGCTGGCGGTTATAGCGCTGGACGGTCCGCTCGCGCGCGAAGTCGGAGGCGGCCGCCTTGTTGGCCTGGTCGATACCGGTGAAGATGGAGCGCGGCTCGATGAGCAGCCACAGCTTGTCGTCGGCCCAGTCCAACCGAGCGCCAATCCCCTCATGCCAGGCTAGCTCGGGGTGACCTCCCACTGTTCCGGTCAGCTCGCCGACAAGCCCGCGCAGCGGAATCCACGCCGGATCGGCAGCATCGGCCGGGTAGAGCAGGTCGCTACCACGTCGCCGGACGCGCAGCAGGCCGCGATGGCGGGAGATGGCGCAAGCCATCGCATCGCGCAAAAGGCCGCGCTCGCCTGAGTCGTAGCGAAGGCGCTTGGTCTCGATCGTGTGGAGATCGAATTCGTCAATGTCGTGGTCTTCGAGCGCGGCACGCACGTCGGCGTCGGCGCCGAAAACCAACACGCCGGACCTCACGCGCGCGAAGAGGATGTCGACGCCGGCCTGCTCGACCGCGTCAGCGATCTCGCGGTACCCGCCAATCGAGCAGACCACACGGCGGCAGACCGTCGGTGCTTCGGCCACTTGGAGCGCGTTGAGGCGCACGACCGGGAAGCCGCGTCCGCCAGTCGGGCGTGGGGCGCCGGACCAGCGCCGACGCTCTTCGGCGAAGTCGTCCAGGACGGTGGTGTCCAGGCCGTCGAGCAAGCGCACGACGTCGCGAAGGGCCTCGTCGAAGTTCTCCACGCGTACCAGCGACGCGTCGACGCCTGCATCAGCCGCACGGGCCAGCAGTCGGCCGACGCGCTCGAACGGCTCGCCCTCGCCGCGATGCAGCCAGAACAGGCCGGCAGGATAGGCGCCGTCGACCTCGAGCGCCTCCTCCAGGGCGTCCATTACTGCGCTATCCCGTCCCGAGTAGCCCGCCACCACGAGGCCGTAGCGCCGGCAGGAGTCGACGAGCACCTGACGCAGGCGCGCGTCCTGATGGCGCAGCTCATCCGGCGTGTTCTTCAACCGTCGCGAGCGAAAGTCGCCGTGCAGCTTGATCTCCAGCGGCCAGCGTGCCTCGCCGATGAGCTGTGCAGCCAGATCTGGGGCATCGAGCGCGACGGTGGTCAGGCTCCCTGTCGTCCCGAACGCCCGCGCACACGCATCGGCGACCATCGGATCGAAGTTGGTCGTCCAGACCATTGGGCAGCGGCCGGCGCGCATCAAAATGGCCAAGGCCAGATACCCGTAGGACGGTCGCGCGCCAGCCATCTTTGCGTCCATATAGGCGCGCCGGTCGGCCTCCGCGGGAAATACCGCCTCGAACAGCGCCGCGTACTCGTCAGGCGCACCTGCCGCCGGCAACCCCTCGGAGCCATCGACATGCGCCTGCAACTGGGCGCGCACCGCGCCACTAGAGAGATCGGATACCGCCTGCGCGGAGACTCGCCTCTGGGAGATGAACAGCCGCTGCTTGAACTCCCACACCATGTCCCACGCCGTGGGTATGCCGGACGCGGCCGACGCGCCAGCGCCCAGCAGCCACATGAGGTTGGGCGCGCGCAGCGAGAAGCGCCGCACGAAGTCGTCGGCGCCGATCTCTGGGATGACGACTAGCTGAGCCATACGGTAACCGATGCACAGTAGGTGGCGATCCAGACAGACGGCTACGCGGTAGCAGCTCGTGTACGGAGTGATAGGAGGTTTATCGAGATCGCTTAAACCCTCTAAAACTTGGTAAGACTCCCGTTGCGAAGGTGCCGGCGTTCATGCAAGCCGGCCGGCGTCGCAGGCGCGTTCGGCGAGTT
>JBAPMC010000180.1:0-9634 GCA_049278415.1 Solirubrobacteraceae bacterium | reverse complement strand
TCCGCTCAATCGAATAATTCAAAATGAGGCCGAGCGAGAGCTCATATATCCCCTATTGTCACTCTCTTGTTCGAAGTTCAATGGTTGGAAGGTGGGCCCGAGATCGGTGTCCGCTAAGCACGCTGTTCTTGGGCTCGTGATAGAGCAGCCCAGCTACGCCTACCGGATCGCCTCCGGGGTGCGTCGGCAGCTGCGATTCGCGGATCTAGCTGACTCATATCCCTACTGGGCCTTGGAGAAGCTGGAGACCGAGGGGCTCGTGCGCAGAGTGGATGAGAATGGTGATCCGCTTCGTAATGGGGCTCAGGGGCAGCGTGCGATCTACGAGGCGACTCCCAAGGGAGTGACTTCATTCGAAGACTGGCTGCTCTCGACAGCCGCCGAGCCCCCGCTACGGGACGACTTGCACTTCAGGATTGCCCTGTGCCGCCCACGTGACGCACCCCGCATGATTGAGCTGATTCACGGGCAGGAGCTCGTTTGCCTGGGACGCGTGCAGGATCTGAAGCGAGCCTCGGAAGCGGATATGGCGGAGGGCTCTGAGTGGGACCGGATGGTGCGAGTGGTGTCGCGCGATGCAGAGCTTGGATTCTGGAACGCACGCATAGAATGGCTTCAAGGAGTTCGCGAGAGACTCGAAGGCCTGCCGGCGGAGAGGGCTCCGGCAGGGCAGGGTGAGCAAGCTTCCCTTTCAAGCGCCGTTTCCTTGCCCGTCCCGTCCCGACGCAGCGGTAGGACAAGGCAAAGAACACACTCTCCACAGCCTTAGTGCACCGTGTTTCAGCCCTGAAAGATTCAGGGCTGACTAGTCCAAATCGGTCCACCTGGTCACGATGCGTTCGCATTGCCGCCAGAGCGATGCGAGATGACGTGCGCCCAAGGAAAGGGAAGCCAACTCGATGACAACCATGTCCCCCATCCGCGGAGGCATCTTGCATCTCCCTACAACTCATGAGGGTCGCTACTCGCAGTCGCTCGAGCGCGGCTTGGCGATCCTCAGAGCATTCACTGCTGATCGACCTTGGATGGGAATCGCGGAGATCGCAGAAGAGCTCGAAATGAGCCGTCCAACGGCCCACCGCTACGCCTCGACGCTTGTGGCGCTCAACTACCTGGAGCAGGGTCCGAGGCGCAAGTACAGGCTCGGTTTGCGCGCGGGTGATCCGGGTCGCTCGGCGGTTAGCTCCACCGTTCTGCGCAAACTCCCCCACCGCTATCTGGCTGAGCTGCGAGACAACAGCACATGCACGGCAAGCCTCGCTGTGCTCGACGGCGGGGACATCGTCTACATCGACCGTGCGAGGAGCTCTTGGCAGGGGCAGAGCGAGGTTGAGACGAGGCTCGGGCGTGGCTCTCGCCTTCCTGCAAGCAGCACGGCGATGGGAAGGGCGCTGCTTGCATACCTGTCCCCCAAGGAGCAGTGCGAGGCGATTGACGCCCATGCCGAGGCTCCTGGCTCGGCGGAGGCGAGCGCGACGCGAGAGAAGCTGATGGATGAGCTCAACCGCATCCGCGAGAAAGGCTTCGCGATGGCGGACCAAGTGCACGTAGAGGGACAGCGGTGCGTGGCTGCCCCGCTCAGGTCCAGGGCGAGCCAGGTGATCGCGGCGGTTGAGGTTGCTGCCGCGAAGTCGAGCTTCTCACGCGCACAGGTGCTCGAGCGGCTGGCGCCTCTCGTTTTAGCGAGCGCCCAGGAGATATCGGCGCAGCTCGGTCACACGGCCTCCAGGTAGCGCACTACACGCAGGTGGCCTGCCACCGATCCTGCCACTGAAGCCGACCATATTTTGAGGATTTTGGGTCGTAGCCACGTCGCCAGGGCGCTTCCGCCATCACGTGTCGAGCAGGCCGATGTCGGCCGCGCGCGAGACAGCCTGCGAGCGAGAGGAGACGTCGAGCTTGCGATAGATGGCGTGAGCCTGGGTCTTGACGGTGTTTGTGGAGACATGAAGGCGAGCGCCGATCTCGCGGAAGGAGAGGTGGGTAGGTAGGAAGCGCAGTATCCGCAGCTCGGCCATAGTGAGGGTTGCGGGACCGGCGAGCGCTGCCGTGGCGACGGAGTCAACCAGCCCCCACGTTTCGTCAAGCCAGCCTCCGAACACGACGGCATCGGGCACACGGCGAGCGAGCTGCGACGCCTCTGCGAGCAGCATCCGCGCCGCGCCGACGTCGGCTAGCCGTAGCGCGGCGCGAGCGAGCATGATCCGCGTCTCCGCCTCATACCACGGAATGAAGTCGCCGAAGCGAGTGAGTAGATGGGCTGCCTTGCGAGCATCGCGCTTGCCCTCCTCGACATGTCCTGCATGAGAGCGCACCTGGGCTGACACGGCGAAAGTGAGCGCCGAGGTTGGATATGAGGCGAGACCATGACGCTCAGTTTGCTGGGTTGCACGAGCGATCAGGTCGACGCCCCGGTCCCAATCGCCCTCTTCGACTGTGATCATGGCGAGCTGGGAGAGGCACAACATCTCAACGGGGGGAGCCACGACCGAGCTGCGGTGGATGCCGTCCTCCAAATGCTCGCGCGCCTGCTCACGGTCGCCCATCAAGTGGTCGGCGACGCCTTGGAACAGACAGCAGATCGATCGCCACGGGCTGTCGTTGTCCTCGAGCTCATATGCACGAGCGGCGTGCCTGCCCATGGGGGCGACGCCGTGACGGCCCACCACCGCTTCGATGACGGCGACTCCGGTTGGCAGTGATGCAACCTGTGGTGGAGCGGTTGCACGCGCAAGAGCTGCAGCTCCCACCAGACCCAAGCGCTCGGCTTGGCGCAGGTCTCCGAGCGCCAGTGCGCTGTAAGCGGCGGTTAGCGCAAGTGAGGCGTGAACAGAGAAATCCTCCGGGGTGAAGCTCCCGAGCCAGCTCTGCACCAGCTCGTTGCGTCCTTCTGTTACGTAACGGGGGAGGTACTCCCACAACAGGTCCCCAGCCCGCCGGGCGTCACGCGCTGCGACCGCATGCGCAATGGAGCTGTCTAGCTCGCCGTGCTCGGCGTGCCAGGCGCTCGCACGCAGATGCAGCTGGGCTTCGCGCTCGGGATTAGTGCTGTGCAGCTCGCTCAGGAGCATTTCGCGCAGCAGCCGGTGACAGCGATACCACTCGTGGCTTCGATCTGTTGGCTCCAGCAGAAGGCTGCCACGGGCTAGACGATCGAGGAGGCGTGCGCATCCACTTCTGTTGAGAGCTGCGTCGCATAGCGGCCCGGAGAGCCGCTTCAAGATCGAGGAGTCGAGCAGGAAATTCAGCTCCTCCTCGTCGAGCTCGGAGAGGAACTCGTCCCTGAGGTAGTCGGCGACGAGGTGATCGTTCCCCCCGAAGCGCGCGAGCGCCGCGGCGGTGTCGGGCTGCTCACGTGCGGAGAGCGCCGCGAGATAAAGCGCTACGGGCCATCCCTCGGTGCGCTCCAGGAGGGCGTCAACGCTTGCGGATCCCACTCTCACCTCCGCGCTTCGCAACAGCGATGCGGCTTCTGTGTGCTGCATCGCCAGCTCTGAGACTCCGAGCTCGAGCAGCGCTCTGTGTGCCCGTAGTCTGCCCAAGGGCAGTGCGGGAAGCGTGCGCGAGGCCAGCACGAGCTGTGAGCCTGACGGGAGATGCTCCGCGATGGTGATGAGCACCTGGAGGGCGCTTGCGGCGGTGACTGAGTGCATATCGTCCAGGATCAGAGCAACTGGACGGTTGCGGCTTTCGAGCGCTCCTGCGAGTGCAGGCAGCAGAGCCGAGGCGAGATCGGGCATTGGCTCGTTCAGCGCATCAGCGAGACTGTCGGGCGCCGGCTCGGACTCATCGAGTCCCGCCGCGATCTCACTGATTAGCCGAAGGGGATCATTGTGCCATTCCTCCAGTGACAGCCAAAGGCTCGCCCGCTCGTCCTGCTCGGCCCACTCAGCCAACAGGCTTGTCTTGCCGTAGCCCGCCGGCGCGACGATCGTCACGAGCGGGACATCTCGTCCTTCGGTCAGCTTCGCGAGCAGCCGAGGCCTTGGGATGGCCCCCTCTCGGGAAAGCGGACGCCCGCTCTTGACGGCAAGCGACATCGGCCAAAAGTACGCTGCGCTTCACCTTTGCTCATCAGCGTTTGGGCGCAGACAGCCGTTGTGACTACGGAGATCGTCTAAGTAGTAAATAGCGGAGGGAAAGCCCGCAGCCCTATCAAGCGCAGTAGCGACGCTTGGCCGAGGATGCGAGCCTTCTCTCCTACTCGCGGACTTCGGGTAGATCGAGCCCGAGCGCGAGCATGATCTCAGGGGCCGCTGCTACTACTCGCGGCCCACCGACCTGAGGAGCGACTGCACGCAGCACGCCGGTTACGTCCTCAGGAGTGGCTCCCTCGGCAAGCGCGCTTCGCACCTGCCATGCATAGGAGGCGGGAGGAGAGTCGAGTGCGACGAGCGCCGCAATCTTCACGAGCGCAAACGTACGCCCGTCTAGACCGCTCGCCGCGAGATCGACCTCACGGAGTCCGACAGCCGTATCCAGCATGTCGCGCTCACCCGCTGAGATGCCCTCGAGCGTGCGTCGTGTTTCCTGCGTAACGGCAGCCATGACGATTCCTCTCGGTTTGAAGAGACCTTCAGATCTCTGAGCTCTCCTTCTGTATTTGCGCCAGGATGCTCAGACGACCCTGTTCTGACGCCCGCCATAGGCGACGAGTCCGTAGATGACGAGGATGTCGAGAGCGAACAGCGCCAATGATCCAAATGGGTAGGACGGGATGAAGATCAGCTGGATGATTGCGTTGACTGAAGCCGTCAAGATCCCAACCCAGCGTCCCCACTCCATGTGCCCGAAGATGGCGATAGCCGCGCAGAACTGGATCACCCCTGTTACGAGCAGCACCCAACCCCATGTGTTGAGGTCACTCAGGATGTAGGTGGCTTCGCGAACATAGAAGTGAGAGTTGGAGACCGCTGCTATTCCATAGATGAAATTCAGGACGCCCACGATCGCGATCATGATTCCCGCGAACGCAACCCACCCTTCACCTTCGAACCAGTCGCCGCCTGAGCTCGACGAGACGCCCCTTCCGGACTGAGAGGTCGTTGGTGCGTCGTAGCCGCTATCCATTGTGTGCTTCCTCCTTCAGTGGCCGATGGACTGGGAGCGGTTTCTGTGAATGCTCCCGACAGCCTCAAAGTAGGAGCTGGTCCTAACATGCGCATCGTCCGAAGTGGGTGATCTTGCTCTCCGTCCTCGAGAGGCCACTGGGGGTCTCTCGAGCAGGCGATTGGGCCTGCTCAGTAGTCCACCACCTACGTCGTGGGGCGTTCTCCGGAGGCGCCTGGTGTTGAGACCGTAGATGATCTTTACATGCTCCTTTCCGGCACACGAGTGGCCGGCCTATGCTCCTCTTTGGCGTGAGAGCCGGTTGCTGATGAACCAGCGAGTGCGTTGCCCGCACTGCCATCGCTGGACCGACGCTCTGCTCGTATGGGCTGCTGGGGACTGCTGCCCGACTTGCAACACTGCGATTGCCGGCTTCGGTCGCGCTGGCGTGGATGAGGACCAACAGGAACAGACCTCGCGTCCCCCGAGCAGACTGTCTCAGACAGACCGCTCGCACCCCGGGTCGCGTCGTTTCAGTGAACGTCCGTAGGCTTGCAGTTTCAGTGAACGTCCGTAGGCTTGCAGCAGCTTCGAGCCGAGCTTGAGCTTCGCAGCCGGCCGGTTGTGATAGCCGACCGGCTGCGGTCACTACGTCCTGAGCGCCCTCTAGGGCTGCCCTTCCAGCCTAAACCTGACCTTCTGGTGGGAGCGTCGAGTTCTCCGGCGATTCCTCCATCAGCGTTGCTGGCGGCGCCGGTGTGACCTGAATGCTGAACGGCTGGCTCGCTGCGCCCTGATTCTCGGGTCCGCCGGGAATGTAGAGGCGCAGGATCTTCGTGCCCGGGTTGTATAGCTGGTGGGAGATCGAGTAGCTGGAGCCTGCTCCAACGAATCCAACTTGAATCACGTGGAATCCAGGCCCATGCGCGTTTTGGCGTTCCAGGTAGATGATGTGACCTGTGTGATCGGGTGAGACGGTTCCCGAGAACGTGACGCTCTGGCCCGCCTGAACCGTGTTGGCGGATGCCTGGGCGGTGAGCACGTCCTTGACTCCCTCGTAGAGCACGGCGGAGGACAGGGGACGGCGTATTGCAAGGCACGTAGCCGCGCCGGGTAGTGGCGGCGGACACACTTGCCTACCTGCGCTGACCCGATAGAAGGCGCTGTTGACCGGCGCCTGTGGCGGGAAGCTGTATTCACCGGCTGAGTTGGTGTTGGTTTGCGCAATACGGGCAAAGCCGTGCTGGCGCCTGCTACGTGCCAGCAGCGTGACCGGTTGATTGGCGCCTGAGGCGAGCTTGCCGCTGATCGTGACGGCTTCGCCGAAGACGATTGGATCAGCAGACGCCTGGATCGTCAGTTCGGGGTTCTGGGATTGGGAGACCGAGTAGGCCAGCACGTTGGATTCGCTAGGGACGTTGCGTCTCTGGCTGCGCACGAGCACCCTGATGTTGGCGTCGCCCGGAACGATGAACGTATGCACGATCGTGAAGTTGCCCGAGGCTTCCACAAAGCCCGAGTCGATGCGATGCCATTGGTTGCCGTTGACGGCGTTCTGGCGCTGCAGGATCACGCGCGCTCCCGCATCCGCCGGGGAGACTGTGCCGGTGAAGGTCACACGGTTGGCGAAACCTGTGAGCAGCTGCCCTTCGGTGGGACCGCTGAGCGTGACTAGCGCCTCCACCCTGATCAGCTTGGCGGCGCTGCGAGCGCTGTGAGAGCGCACGTAGTAGGAACGGTTGGTTTCAACGACTCCGTCGGCGTTGGGTATCTCATAGAAGCCATGTGCGTCGGTGGTTGTGCTCTGCACGAAGCTGGAGCCGGGCGAGCCGAGAAGATGGTGGAATAGCTTCACTTCCTGGTTGGCGGCGTTTGCCCGATTGAAGCATCGCAGTCGCCCAAAGACCACGACTTGATCGCCCGCCACGATCTCGTGCGGGGAGACATCGACGCTGATTGCACAGCGGCCGTTGCGACTTGGGTGCTTGTGAGCAAAGGCGCTCGATGGGACGAGCACCAGCAGCGATATGGCAGCCGTAATGGCTGTTATGAGCTTTTGTGAACGCATCGACGCCTCCCTTGCGACGGCTACAGAGTTTGGGTTTCGCCGATGCAAACACTCTGCGCGAGCATTCGATGCGCCAAGTCTTTCGGAACGCTTTAGGTAGAGCGCTTGGTTTGCTGCTCGAGAACCTTCCCAAAAGCCCGCTCGACCTGGGTTGTCATGCGCTGCTTGAACACCGCCAGCAGCGCCTCTGAGGCGATCGGGCGCAGAGCGTCGATCGCCCCGATCATCTCGTCCCATCGCTCCTCAGGTTGCCCTGCCTGCTCGAACGGCTCCCACAGCTCTCTGAGGAAAAGCTTCACAAAGGCCCTGGAGATCGACTCGCAGTCGCGGCTGACCCGCTCGACGAGCGCGAGGGCGGCCTGCAGCGAGATGCCCAGCGCCGTGACTTCCTCTGCGGCTTTCATGAGCGCTGGGCTCGGCACTTCGAAGCGTCCGTCGCCGAGTGGGACGAGCAGCTTGAGCTTGCGAATGCGCTCTACGCTCTTTGCGTCCACTTCGCCAAAGCGCCGCGCCAGCTCCTCGGCTGTCATGACCTCGGGGGCCTCGGTCTCAAACGGCGTAGTCATGGCGTCTCTAAGGCCGAGCAGTCGGCCCGCCACTCCGCCGGAGGAGCTCATCAGGCGCTCGATCGCTGCGAGGTTGAAGCCGTCGGCCTGCAGGTCGAGGATCAGACGCAGGCGGGCCACGTGGTCGGCGTCGTAGTAGCCGATCCGCGCGCGTACCTCCGGGGCGGGCAGCAAGCCGCGAGACTGATGGTTGCGAATGTTGCGCACCGACATCCCAACCTCGGCGGCGAGTTGCTCAATCGTGAGGTTGTGGTCGGAGGTTGAGCTGTCTGGAGCTGAAGACGAGTCCTCAGGGCTCAAACGGGGTATGTCAGCCGTATCTGTTCGCGATCCCGCCACCTCGAATCAGGATACCATCTTGCATGTAACCTCATTTGAGGTATCATTGATCCAGGTCGATATGCACTCTGCCACCCAACCGTCCACGGTGACTCCCCTGCCTCTACTCCAGAGACTGTCCGCCCATGGCTGAGAGAGGAGCCGCTCCAAAGGTCTCCGACGGCCGACGCCGCGTTCTGGGGCTGATTAGGTCGTTCACCTCGCCGCTGCTTCCCGACGACTACCTGGAGCTCGTCAACCCTCTGTGGTCCACGCGCGAGCTGCGTGGGCGGATCGAGAGGGTTGAGCGTGAGACACCGAGCGCGGTTACCGTCCTGATCAAGCCAGGCTGGGAATGGGAGGGACACCGGCCGGGTCAATACGTCCGCCTCGGAATAGAGGTCAACGGGGTGCATCATTGGCGGGCCTATTCGCTGACCTCTGATCCCAAGCGCGCGGATGGCTGCATCTCGATCACGCCGAAGCTGGTTGAGGGTGGGAAGGTCTCGCCATTCCTGTTCTCAGGTGTGCGCCCCGGAACGATTGTGCGGCTTGGGGGCGTTGAAGGCACCTTCGTGCTACCCGACCCGCTGCCCAAGAGGCTTCTGTTCGTAAGCGCCGGCAGCGGCATCACTCCAATCATGAGCATGCTGCGCAGCATCGCTGGGCAGGGACATGTTGAGGACATCGTTCACGTGCACTGCGCTCGCTCGCTCGACGGTGTGATCTTCGCTCGTGAGCTGCACGAGCTGCAGACTCGCCATCCAGGCTACCGACTGCACCTCCGCATCACCAGCGAGCAGGGGCGCGTAGCTCCCGATCAGCTCGACGTGCTGTGCCCGGACTGGTCACAGCGCGAGGCGTTCGTTTGTGGTCCTGCGGGCCTGCTCGAGGCGATGGGCGAGCATTGGCGCAGCGCAGGCGAGCAGGCGCGACTGCACGTAGAGCACTTTCAGCCCGACAGCGGGATCGGCGACGGCGAGCGTGGCTCGGGCGGCACGGTGCGCTTCTGCTCGAGCGACATCCTGGCCTCCAGTGACGGCGAGCAACCGATCCTCGAGGCGGGCGAGAAGGCGGGCGCCACATTGCCCTTTGGCTGTCGCATGGGGATCTGCCACACCTGCGTTGGGCGGCTGCGTGCCGGTCAGGTTCGCGACCTGCGCACCGGGCGAGTACACGGTCAGCCCGGGGAGATGTTGCGCACGTGCATCAACGCGCCCGAGGGCGCCGTCGAGATCGACCTCTGAACGTCTACCAAGGAGACAAGACACATGTCCACAATCCAGGCCGAGAGGCCCACGGCTTCCCCGGAGGCGGCTACGGCTTCCTCCGGCGTGGAGGAGATCGAGAGCCCCCTGGCTCGGCTCACTCCAGAGCAGATCGAGCAGCTCGGCCGCGAGTTCGACGCCATCCACGAGGAGGTGTTTGCAGAGCTCGGCGACCGCGACTCGCGCTATATCCGCAGCACGATCAAGCTGCATCGCCAGCTCGTGCTCGCCGCGAGAGCGATGCTGCTCGGCTCGCGCCACAAGCCACTGTGGCTAGCTGGCGCCGCGTCGCTCTCGGTGGCGAAGATCCTCGAGAACATGGAGATCGGCCATAACGTGATGCACGGCCAGTGGGACTGGATGAA
>JBAPMC010000179.1:0-1723 GCA_049278415.1 Solirubrobacteraceae bacterium | reverse complement strand
CTAGTGAAGGACGCTGAATGGCTCATGAAACTCAACAGGGTGGGGGCGCCACCCCAAGGCGCCGAATGCCCGAGGTGTAGCATGCAGCGCTGTTCCGCCTAGACCACATCTTTAGGAAAGGTTAACGGCGCTTTGCGTATTTGACGGGGTCGTTGCCGCAGCCCCGCAGCCGCTAGTTGGCGTAACGGGCGGTCAGGTCGCGCGAGATCTTCGAGCCTTCCTCGATATAGCGGCGGATCGCGACCGCGGCGGCCGGGGTGCAGGTGCGGTAGGTCTGCTGGAACCCGTTATAGCCGCGGTTGAAGCCCGCGATCATCCGCGCGCGGCGGTCGCCCGACGGGGTTTCGGCATCGATCAGGGCCTGCATTTCGTTGCGCCATTTCAGGCCTTCATTGGCGCCGCAAATGCCGCGCAAATAGTGCAGGGTGCCGAGGATTTCGGCCAGCCGCTGCAGGTCGCCGTCAAACGGCGCCGCCGCGTCCTCCGCCCGCGCCGCGCCCATGCCGCAAGACGCGACAACGACGAAAATGAGGATGATCCGCTTGAGCATGAAGGCGTGATATGCCTTTTCAAGGTGATGGAAGCAAGGCGTCGGGGTCTCCGGAACCGGCTTTTCAGCCCCCGATCAGGCGCCAAGCGGACTGGACGATCCCGGACAGGCCCTCGGTCAATCGCCGGTCGCCCAAGGCATCCGGCGCGTGCCAGCCGAAATCGTCGAGTTCATCGTTCAGGACGGGCTCGCCGGCGACCCAGCGGGCGGCGAATGACATGATCAGATAATGCCCGCCGCCGGCGGCGCCGGGCAGCACCTCGCGCCATCCAGCCAGTCCGATGATCTCGATGGCGAGAGCGGCCTCCTCGGCGACCTCGCGGTGCAGCGCAGCATGCAGCGATTCGCCGAATTCAACCCGGCCGCCCGGCAGCGAGTAAGAGCCCTTGGCGGGGGACCGCGCGCGGCGCACCAGCAGAACCCGATTGTCGCGAAAGATTGCGGCGCTGACCGCAAGCTGGGGCCGGGACTGCTGCGAAGCGGACGGCCCGCTCATCACTGGTTCATGATGTAGTCAACGTCGGGCTCACAGCCGCGCCCGTTGATGATCCCTCCGGCCAGCGCCACCAGCGGCTTGACCCAATTGGTGGCCTGCTCGGCCAGAACAACGCGTGTGCTGTCCTGCTGGGCTTCGCGCATCGCTGCGCTCACGGCGGTCAGTATCGAGGTCATGGTGTTGGTGAGCTGGTCGAATTCCTCGCGAATGTCGGGATCCGCCGAATCATAGGCCGATATCGCGAGGTCGCGCGCCTTGAAATGAGATGCCGTGAAATGCTCGCGATACGACAACGGCTGCCAGTGAAGAAAATCCTCGGCGCAATCCGGCACGTCCGGGATCATCTCGAGCAGCATGATGGCTTCGTTGAAATGATTCAAATAATCGGTGGCCAAGCCGGTTTTCGGATTGATATTGGCAGCCTGTAATTCAGCCGCACGCGCGACTGCGCCGGGATCCGCATGGCCCCGCGGTTGGCGATCGGATGGGGTGGTATTGAGCGCTGTAGCGGTCATGATCTGCTGCAGTCTTAACGTTCGGGGTTAAAAGGGGCTGAACGTCTTGCCGTTTTGGATGAGAGAATGTGTGGACGCTATGTGATTATTTCGCCGCCCGAGGTGTTGCGCAGGCTGTTCGGCTATTCCGAACAGCCCAATTTCCCGCCACGGAACAACATT
>JBAPMC010000178.1:0-2133 GCA_049278415.1 Solirubrobacteraceae bacterium | reverse complement strand
GGACAAGACAGAGCAAGACAGAGTGGAGAAAGGGAGCGGGAGGAGGAGACTAGGAGAAGAGGACCGGCGCCGCTTTTAGGCGGGTGCTCTCAGAGGATGAAGTTGACGATCTTCTGGGCTGCCCAGTCGGCAGCGCCAAGGTAGACGCCGGCAACAGCAACGAAGCCGAGCACAACCGTAGTGGCTTGGGTGACCTGACGCCGGTCAGGCCACTGCATCCGCTGAAGCTCAGCCCAGCTGGCGCGGAGGAAGGCGATGGCACGGTTGTGGACCGGCCGGTCGGCCTGGCGAGCGGGCAGTGCGCCCTCGGGAGCCGCCTCTTCGCCGAACGCCAGCTCGACCGATGGGTCTCCCCCGCCGCGACGACCTCCGCGCCCCGAGCCTGCAGACACCAGCTCGGCTGAGGAAGCGTCACCGGAGCCCTCACCGTTCTGATGAGGCTCGACCTGCTGCTCGACAGGCACTCCACCGGCGCCGCGGATGAGCGCCGCGTCGAACTCGTCAGCGTCTCCCGCATGGGAGAGCGCCCCCGGTAGATCAGCGCGTACGGGCCCATTCTGGGAAGGGGTGGCAGCGCCCTCGCGGAGGGGCCTTGAGCGGCGTTGTCTTGCGCGCTTGCGATCACGGGCCACAGCAGCGCTCCCGCGCTAGCGAGTCTCCCGGTGGCTGGTGTGCCGACGGCACCAGCGACAGTACTTGCGCAAACTCACCCGATCGGGGTTGTTGCGCTTGCTCTTATTGGTTTGGTAGTTGCGATGCTTGCACTCCTCGCAGGCGAGGGTGATAGCAATTCGAACATCTCCGCGAGCCATAGTTAGAGATCCCTGCGTGGTTGTCGGTCAGCGGCGCCAGGTCAGACAAGAGCCCACCCCGGCGCGAGGTGTTGCGAAGTCTAGCGCGGCTGGACGCTCGGCGCAGCAGAACGCAGTGAACCTCGGCCCGCCAGCCTAGCCAAGTGGCTCATGCAATCGAGTGCTCGATCGCCCCGAGCAGCTCGATCTCGATCCGCACCACGTCTCCAGATGAGAGGTAGCAAGGTGGGTCGAGACCCATTCCCACCCCACCCGGCGTCCCTGTGAGTATCAGGTCCCCGGGCTCAAGCGTGCAGGTCTCTGAGATGAACGCCACTAGCTCGGGGATCTTGAAGATCAGGTTCGAAGTGGAGGAGTCCTGACGCAGCTCGCCGTTGACCCACGTGCGCAGTGAGAGCGCGTGTGGGTCGGAAACATCCTCCGCCGTGGTAATCCACGGGCCGTACGGACAGAAGCCATCCGCGCCCTTCGCACGGGTCCACTGGAGCTCGCGCTTTTGCAAGTCTCGAGCGGTCAGGTCATCGGACACCGCGTATCCCGCAACCTGACCGTTCGCGCCCATAACAACTGCAAGCTCGCCCTCATAGTCGAGGCGCTTGACAACACTGGGACAGCGCACAGGTGCGCCAGGCGACGCCGCCGAGGAGGGAAGCTTCATGAACACGAGAGGCGCCTCAGGCGGTGCGACGCCCATCTCTGCGACGTGGTCTGCGTAGTTCAACCCAATACCGAAGATGGCGCGGGGCTCGGGCACCGGGGCTAGCAAGGTCACCTCTGCGAGGCCAAACTGCTGACCGTCGGCTACTGATCCGCCTGGTTCGCGCAAGCGATCGAGCACCGTGAGGCGCTCGTCGGCGAACGCCACCACCTGATCGCCGCGAACCTCGCCTGAGCGTGGCAAGGAGCTGTTTGGCGGCAAGAACGTGGCTAGGCGCATGACCGCGCAAGCGTAGCGAGCCCAAGCGGCGAGACGCCCTCCTGGCGCTCATGGAGCTGGGCTTCCAACACAGTGCGTGCACCCGCATTGAGAGGGGCGGAGGCCTACTCGTACAAGGTGAGCGTGGCGAGGATCACATACAAGGCAACGAGCGCCCAACCCTCAAACGCAGCCGCCTCACCATCGGCGGTCACCTGCCACATCGCGAGCGCCATCACCAGCAACGCGCCGATGTAAACGGGAGCGAGGGCGAAGGTGAGCGTGGTAGCCAGCAGGAACGAGATCAAGACAAGCAGTGGGAACAGGAATGCGGCTATCTGTGCCACGGAGTTCTTGACGACCGAGATCGCAAGATCGGAGCGGCCCTTCCAGGCGAGCACAACC
>JBAPMC010000177.1:0-11131 GCA_049278415.1 Solirubrobacteraceae bacterium | reverse complement strand
AGGGTACCCGCCGCATAGCCCCAGGATTGGGCCTATGTACAGCCCAGAGCATATGCCTACCGGCTCCACCGGTGCAGTGACATATAGAGCTAAGCCAGGGCTGATCGTGCCTGTAGCTCTCATATTCCCCAACGGAGCGCTGATGCCTCGCCATGGCTCAGCCTGTCAGCCCACCGAAAGCACTTGCCTCTGGACGGATGGGGCGTACACTCCGATGTGTACATCCCTGATGGGCACGTTCAAGCAAGGTAGCTCGTCTCGAGCCCGCAGTGCGGTCTGCATGCGACATTCAACAAAGCCCAGAACAGGAGACCAGGATGAGTGACAGGCCAGTATTCATCTACGCAGCCACCTACGCCGACCGTGCGGACGCCTTCGCCGACTACGACGGTTTGCTCGAGCTCCACGCCGCGAAGCTGGTTGGCAGCTATGACGTTGCGCTCATCGCCAAGGACGCTGAGGGCAAGGTGCACGTTGCAAAGCACGAGAAGCCCACCCAGCACGGCGCATGGGGCGGGATTGCAGTTGGAGCCGCGATCGGGATACTGTTCCCACCGTCGATTATCGGCGCGGCTGCTGTGGGCGGCGTTGTCGGAGGCGTCGGCGGCCATCTTCGGCGTGGCATCTCGCGTGGAGACGCCAAGGAGCTCGGGGACCTGCTCGAGGGGGGAGAGGCTGCACTGATTGTGATAGGTGAGTCACGCGTTGAAGAGCAGCTTGACAAGGCGCTCACGCGCGCCGAAAAGTCCATCGAGAAGGAAATCGACGCCGATAGCAAGGAGTTCAGGCGAGAGCTCGAGGAGGCGGAGAGGGAAGCCGCAGCAAAATAGATGTCTAGCGAGCCAACACCGAAAGCGAGCTCAGCAGGGGACTCGGATAGGCCAGATCCATCGGAGATGACGCGAAGCGACCGCGCAATGGCGGGTAAGAGGGTGCGCAAGGAGGTCCCCCGTGCGAGCCATGCGGCGTGGGAGCCGCCGGCGGATCGTCCTGACCCCATCAGATTGCTGGAAGAACAGGAGACCACGCGGGTTTCCGAGCTAGTGCCGATCCGGCACGGACGCATGATGGTCTCGCCGTTTACCTTCTACCGTGGTGCGGCGCTGCTGATGGCCTCCGACTTGGCGCACACTCCCGACTCTGGACTCTGGGTGCAGGCGTGCGGTGATGCACACCTGTCGAACTTCGGCGGGTTTGCCTCGCCCGAGCGCGAGCTCGTCTTCGATGTCAACGATTTCGACGAGACGCTCCCGGGACCGTGGGAGTGGGACGTTAAGCGCTTGGCGGCCAGTGTTGCTATCGCGGGGCGCTCGAGGGGATTCAGCTCAACGGTCCGCCGTGAGCTCCTTCTCGGTGGGGTTCGTCGCTATCGCGAGGCGATGCGCCGGTTTGCGGACATGGGCAACCTTCAGGTCTGGTACTCGATGCTCAGCGGCGAAGCTCTCAAGCAAGCGATGTCGGGCCTGCGGGCTGGGCGCCGTAAGGAGCTTCAGTCGCGCGTGAAGAAGGCAACGGAGAAGGCCACCACGAAGGACAGCATGCGAGCTTTCGCGAAGCTCACAACCCAGGTGGAAGGTCAGCTTCAGATCATCAGTGATCCGCCGACGATCGTGCGAGCCGTCGATCTGCTCCCAGCTGACGAGGCAAGCGATTTGCAGGGGGCCATGCAGGAGCTGTTCGACAGATACAAGGCCACCCTCCAAGACGATCGTCGCCGGCTGCTGGATGGCTATCGATTCGTGGACATGGCCCGCAAGGTCGTGGGCGTCGGCTCGGTTGGCACGCGCTGTTGGATACTGCTGCTCGAGGGCAAGAGCACCGACCAAGACCCACTGTTCCTGCAGTTCAAGGAGGCCGAGGCCTCCGTGCTCGAACGCTTCACGGATAAGAGCGAGTTCGAGAACCACGGCAGACGGGTCGTTGAGGGACAGCGTTTGATGCAATCCGCCAGCGACATCATGCTCGGCTGGCTGCATACCGAGGAGGGTCTTGACGGGAGGGCGAGAGACTTCTACGGGCGCCAGTTGTGGGACTGGAAGTTCTCAGCTGCGGTCGACACGATGACACCGCGGGTCATGGGTCCATATGTCGAGATGTGCGCATGGACGCTCGCTCGTGCGCACGCTCGCTCCGGCGATCGTGTCGCGATCGCCTCCTATCTCGGCGGCGGCGACGTATTCGATCGAGCGATCGCCGACTTCTCTGAGTCCTACGCGGATCAAAGCGAGCGTGACTACGATGCTCTCCTCGCGGCGGTCAAGAGCGGTCGCCTCGAGGCTGAGACTGGGATCTAGACAGCACGGAATCCAGGGGAGGCTTGGAGCTAGGCAGGTATGACGGGCTTCTCCGCGCGTAGCTGCGATTCCGCCAGCCACTCGCGCAGTACCTCATGCATCGCCTCCACGCCGACTATAGGAGTCGCTGGCTCGCTCCATTCGGCTGGCACGACGACAAATGGCTTGGTTTGCGGTCCGCCGAGCCCACCATGGGAGCCCATGAACTCCTCGAACGGCGCCACCTCGTTCGCGCCCGGGTCGTACATGCTGTTAACGAGAATGTCGGGGCAATGAGGGAAGCTGTCGTGGCGGCGCAGATGATTGGCTGTCGTCGTGTCAAAGTGAGCCAGTGGGTCCTCGCCCTCCACGACGTCGTCGCTGAGGCGGCGCTGCCCGGCTCCACCGATCACAACTGCTCCCTGCGATTCCGATCGCACCATCACAAATCCGATCCCGGGATGGGCGGTCAGGGTGTCCAACAGCCGCGGATGCGTCTCGGCTATCTGCTCGACCGTGAGCCGCTCAGAGCTTGATGGCAGGTAGATGAGCCCAAGGCCGCCGGAGGCCATCACTACCGCCTCCTCCGCAGGGCCCTGGCCTGGCTCGCTGCGCTGTGCCAGCGCCTCACGGTTTGGGCCAAGCGCGACTGTGCCCTCAACCGATCTGCTGCGCGTGGCGCGGGCTAGCATGCGCCCACCCACGCTTGGCTCCTGGCGCGCGTCGGCCAACACAGCGCCGACGTCGCCCCATGCCTCGTCAACAGAGGTTGGGGCATACACGTCGCCCTGTGCGAGCGCTTCGCGCACGACCTCCTGAAGCGTCTCGCCGTAGCGCTGACGGAACGGCGCGCCCTGCGTTTGCCCATGGTCGGAGAGCACCACCAGGTGATAAGGACGAGGCGATTGCGCTGTAGCCCGCTCCAGTCGGGCGAGCTGGCGATCGTGGCGCTTGAGCACCGCCAACGCGTCAGGCTCGCGAATCCCAGAGTGATGGGCCACCTCGTCATAGCCCACGAAGGTGGCGTAGCTGACCGGTACGCCCTCGACGATGTCTGCCATCAACAGCGCTGTGACCAGATCGCGCATCACTACTGTGATCGTGGCCCGGATCAGCGGGTACAGGCCTTTCCTGTCAACGTGCTCTGCGCCACTGCGGCGCTGGCGGATGGCCGCTCGACGCTCATACGCAATGTCAGCAAGCGACAGGACGATCGTGCGCATGAACCCGTAGGGATCGGAGAAGTAGGCGAATAGATCTCCGGACTTGGAGCGCGAGCGGTCGCGGATGACACTCATCGTCGCCGTACAGCGGGGGGCATCGCCAGAGAACATGTTCCCTCGACTCGTCCCCGCTATGGCCAGCAAGCCCTCGCCGGTAGAGCGCCGACGCTCGATCTCTGCCGCGTCAGCAGGATGGTTGGAGACCATCGTGCGCCCAGACTCCTTCTCATACCAGCGGAACGCGGGCATGTCCCAGTTGCTGCCGAGCAGCAGCCCGGCTTGGCTTGCTCCCGTTTGAGAGGAGAGGTCGCACTCCCAGCCAAGCATTCGGTGTGTGCCTTCTGAGAGCCAGCGAGCGATCGTGGGCGTGTGTCCTTCACGGATCGCGTCACGCAGCACTCCCTCTCCCAGCCCGTCGATCTCGAACAGGATCACTCCGGGGACATCGGTTTGATTGTCTCGGCGTGTGCGTCGCACTCTTCGCCTGACCACACGCAGGTGACGGGCATCCCCGTCGACGTCGAGCAGGGGCGCCACGAGCATCGACACGAGGGCAAGGCCAAATGCGATCACCACGTCTGACCAGAACGAGGGCGTCTTGCCGTCCACCACATAGAAGGAGAGCGCAACCATGCCGGCGCTTAGAGCAAGTGAGCCAAGGCCGAACGTGATGATTGTGAGTGGCAGCGCAAGCCGTATGACGAGTGGCCACAGGACGGCGTTGATGACCGCCATTGCCGCGGCAACCAGTATCGCGGCGTCGAAGGAGAGCGATTCATGGCCTGGCAGGAGCGCGGTCAAGACGACCAATGCCAAGCCATCGACTGCCAGCAAGACGACGGTCCGGACCACGAAGCCCAGGATCTGACGCCAATTGCTCCGGCGCTGCTGGAGGTTGCGCTCATCGATCGCTGAATTCATCTCGTTGCTACCTTCTCGTTCATGGTCGATGGCGCGGTTGTCCGTCACGCAGGCACGGCCGCAGACCGTATCGTTTTCCTGGGCCACGCCACTGTCCTGATCGAGTTGGACGGTGTCCGTCTCCTCACTGATCCGTTGTTGCGCGGGGGCGTCGCGCATCTACGCCGCCAGACCCCGTTGGTTGATGAGAACGTGTTCGCCCGCCCCGACGCGGTGCTGATCTCACACTTGCATCACGATCATCTCGACCTGGCCTCACTGCGGCTCCTGGGTCTTGATACGCCACTGGTTGTGCCGGCTGGCGCGGAAGTGTGGCTGCGGCGCCAAGGGTTCACCACTGTGACTGAGCTGAGCGTTGGAGAGGTTGCGAGAGTTGGCACGCTTGCTGTAGCCGCCGTTGAGGCTCGTCACGATGGCCGGCGTCCCCGCGGCCCACGTGCGGAGTCGCTGGGCTACCTCGTGAGCGGCCAGCGTGCGGTCTACTTCGCCGGAGACACCGAGCTCTATGCGGACATGTCCAGCCTTTCGCCGTCGCTGGATGTCGCGCTCCTACCTGTCGCGGGATGGGGCCCAACGCTGGGCCCAGGCCATATGAATCCGCTGGATGCTGCGCGCGCCGTCAGTTTGATGCAGCCGCGTTTGGCGATTCCAGTGCACTGGGGAACGCTGTTGCCCATCGGCTTCATCCGGCGTCACCGCGTGCGGCTTTCAGACCCACCGCGTCTGTTCGCCGAGCACGTCGCGCGCCTGGCGCCGAGCGTTGAGGTGCGAATCGTGTCCCCCGGAGAGGAAACGGCGCTTTAGGGTGTGAGCTGCGCGTAGATCTGACGCTTGTCTACAAAGACGGTCTGTGCTCAAGCGCCCGGATTTAGCAGCGCACTCTTCTGGGCGCGGAACTCATCCTCGGTGAGAATGCCCCGATCATGCAAGCTCGCCAGCCGTTCGAGGTCTGTTATGGGTGTGTCGCCGCCATGTCCCTCTGTGACTGAAGAATGCCTTGTCAAGAAGGAGGAATGCCGTCGTGCGGCATACCAAGCACGGATCGAGTGCACGCTGTCCCCAAGCTGCGCATCGGGAAACTCCCGCGCCGTCATTGTGCGTAGAGCGTGAATGCCGAGTCCGAGCAAGATCGCGAACCCGATGATCGGCAGCAGCTCGCGAGTAGATGGGAATGGACCCCAGATGACCACAAGCAAAAGGAGCAAGGCGGCGACGGCGTAAGCGTACGGTGCGTGCTCGCGCAGTGAGGGCGCAAGCGCCCGACGCACTGCGAGGGCGGCTCTTGTGTGCCCAGCAAGCCAGGCGGCGACTACGATCACCAGGCCGTAGGTGATCATCGCGACAGCGATGTCGTAGAGAAGGCTGGTTCCGATCGCGAGAACCTGATGTACCGCTGGCTTGTTTGCAGGGGCCTTCACCAGCGAGTTCACCACAACGTTGCTGAGTATCCGGCGGGCCAGCACGGCGAGCAGGCCGATACCGACAAAGCACCAGCCGGTTGTGCGCAGAGCTACGCGCCGCCATCCCTCGGCCAGCCACACCGCCAGGATGAAGAGCAGCAGGGTGATCAGGGGCAGGATGATGGCGAGGCCCTTGATCGCCTTGACAATGTCCTGCGCCGTCTTTAGCTGGGAGGAGCGTAGGATCACGATGCTGCCGCTTTGCGGAGGCAGCTTCACCCCGAGCTTTTCCTGGACCGCGCCTCGGGCGGCAGCACCGGTCGACCCTTGAAGCTTTGATTGCACGGCTTCGAACTGTTGCTGTAGGCCGAGCTGGGCAGCCAATTGCGAGAGCAGTGGACGCAACTGAAGGGCAACGACGCCGTTGTTTGTGGAGATTGTCTTGCCACCACCATTGAGAATGTGCAGCAGCTCGAGCTGTGCGGTGCGGTTGGCCAGACGCCAAGCATTCTGGACCTGCGCCGTGGCAAGCACTTGCGGAGCGACCTGGTTGGCCAGCGTGCGCAGTCCGGCCGCCGCCGGCGCCGCGAGTCCTTCCACTTCGGAGGGCAGCACGCTCTTGAGTTCGGCTGCCACGTCTACCGATTTGAAGAGTTCGTTTACCAACAGGTCGCCAACGGCGGCCTGGACCTTGGGATCGGCGAGCAGTTGCGAGCTCGTTTTGGTCCAGTTGTTCGTGTCGAGCACCTGCCTGTGAATCCACACCGCCAGTACTGCGAACACGCCGAGGATGACCGCGAGCGCGAATATCGCGTTGATCGTCCAGCGCCTTCTATGAGGCGTTGCTACCTGGAGGCTTGCTGTGGGCGCCTCGCCGGATGGCTCGGGCCCCTGGGCTTGCTCAGGCATGCTTGGGTCTGCGAAGTTGGAGGAAGGCAGCCCGTGGAGCCATTCTTGCCGTTCTGAGACTCCCCGTGCAGATCATGCTCGTCCATCATCTCATGTTGAAGATCAAAGATGCAGTCAGCGTGCGATTGCTGCTCGTTAAAGAACTCGTTTGGCTCTCGCTGCGGTGACAAGCGCGCGCGTTGGTCGGCGCTCATGAGCGCCGTAGGTGGAGTAAGGAAACTGTCGTTACACTCGGCAGCAGCGGCCGAACCGTCGGGCGCTTCGGGTGCGGCCCCACCAAGGCGCGGATTTCCCGATTGACGGCAGACGACAAAGGAGTAGCCGTGAGCAACGAGGAGCTGGAGCTCGGTCCTGTTGACGTTGTTGTGATTGGCTATCCGCCGGATGCGCCGCGAACGGGAGAGGCGATTCCACTCTTTGTCGATCTGGTGGACCGCGGGATCATCCGGGTACTCGATGTGCTCATGGTCCAGAAGGACGCCGAGGGCAACGTCTCTGGGCTCGAGATCACCGATCTCGACGGCGACGGGGTCAATGACCTGCTGGTCTTTGCGGGCGCGCGCACAGGCATGCTCGGTGAGGAGGACGCAGCCACCGCCGCAGAGGCGCTCCGGCCTGGCGAAGCGGCATTGCTGATCTGCTTTGAGAACGCATGGGCTGCGCCTTTTGCTACTGCTGTGCGCCGCAATGGCGGCGAGGTGCTCGCCTTCCAGCGGGTCGCCGCGCAGGACGTTCTAGACACGCTTGACGCGCTCGAAACCTGATCCTGAACTGATCCTGAACTGAAAGGCGTATCTAATGCCACTACTTCGCGCCATGGCCCGTACCGCTGTCGTCGCCGGCACGGCGACCACCGTCTCCAACCGTGTGAGTCGTCGTCAGGGGGGGCGTTGGGCCGCTCAAGAACAACAGCAGATGGCTGCAGCCCCGGCGGCGGCGCCTGCGCCGGTTGCAGCTCCGCCACAGGAAGTCGATCCGATAGAGCGACTGAAGGAGCTCGGGCAACTGCACGAGTCTGGTGTCCTAACCGACCAGGAGTTCGCCGACGCAAAGGCCAAGATCCTGGGGTGATCCACCCATTTGCCGGCGCGCGGATCGCGCGCCGGCTTGTTAGTCATGCCTCAATCAATGGGAGCGATCAAACAGTCTCGGGCTCGCCAAGAACTGCGAGTCCATGGATGACGATCAGGCAGATGGCAAAGATGCCAAGCGACCAGAAGGGGTAGGCCCCGCCGATCGACAGCAACGCGCCAACCGCACCGATCGTGGCTGCGATGATCCCCACTACGCGTCCATAGGCGCCGCCGCCAAACAGCGAAAGCGCTGCGGTCAGCTGTATTACGCCCAGGATGACAGTGATCCAGCCCCACGTGTGGAGGCTCGCGAACACGTACCGGTTGTCGTTGACGAAGAAGCTTGCATTTCCTACGGCAGCGATGCCGTAGATGATGTTGAGCGTGCCCGCAATCATCAACAGGATGCCTGCGAACAACGCACTGCCCACTCCTCGCATGTGCTCTCCTCTGTTATTGGTGCCTTGTGACACCTGTCACAGATTCGATGGAGGCTGCGGTAATCCTGTAGGACGTACCGCCTCCCTTGCTGCGCGTTTCTTCTCAGTATCCCGGGTTTGTCTTAACCCGTTTGCGATCTGACTCGTGCAGGCGGCCCTTCTTCTCGAGCGTTGCACACGCTTCGACAATGTCGGAGCCGAGTGTGGCTACCAGTGAGTGTCCGAGTGTCTGCTTAACAAGGGCACGCATGATCTTCACGTGCTCAGCGTTGGGGGGTAGCGTGTAGGCGGGAACCATCCAGCCGCGCTCGGCTGCCAGTTGAGCCGCCACGTCGAACTCGTCGTAGTCGTGCCCTCCTGTGAGCTGGAAGGCGACGAGCGGAAGCTGCTCGTCTCCCTCGCTGCCGATTAGGGCGAAGTCGCCGCACGCGGCGATCTCCTTGGCCAGGGTGCGGGCGTTGTACTGCATCGTCTCCATGATGTAGCGGTAACCGTCGTGCCCGTAGCGCACGAAGTTGTAGTACTGCGCAAGCACCATCGCCGAGCCGGTCGAGAAGTTCAGCGTGAAGGTGGCATCGCGTTTGCCGAGATAGTTCTCATAGAAGACAAGGTCGTCCGGGAGATCGCTGGTCTCTCTGAACACAAGCCAGCCGATGCCGGGGTAGACGAGCCCGAACTTGTGCCCGGAGACGTTGATCGAGCGGACCTGCTCGAGTCGGAAGTCCCACTCCGTGTGCGGATAGAGGAAGGGCCATACAAAGCCGCCGCTGGCCGCGTCGACATGGAGGGGAACGTCTAGCCCCTTCTCGTTCTTGAGCTTGACGAGGTAGTCGTTTATCCCGGTTATGTCATCTGCGTGCCCAGTGAATGTGGTGCCGAGCACGGCCGCCACGCCGATCGTGTTCTCGTCGATGTGGGGCTCCACGTCTTCGGGTCCGATTGTGTACTTGTCTCGCTTCAAAGGGACGATGCGCGGCTCCACGTCAAAGTAACGACAGAACTTCTCCCACACAACATGCACGTCGCCACCGAACACGAGGTTGGGACGGTCAACCGCCTTTCCCTGGGCTTCGCGGCGGGCTCGCCACTTCCACTTCAGCGAGAGGGCGCCAAGCATGATGGCCTCTGACGAGCCCTGCGTGCGTGCCCCGGTGGTCTCCCCGGGAGCATGAAAGAGATCGGCAAGCATCCGTATGCAACGCTGCTCGATCTCGGCTGTCTGCGGATACTCGGCGTGATCAATGAAGTTGGTATGGAGCGATTCCGCAATCAACCGATCTGCCTCAGGCTCCATCCAGGTCGTCACGAAGGTAGCGAGATTGCGCATCGGTATGCCGTCGAGCAATACCTCTTCCCCGACAAGACGCATAGCGTCCTCGGCTGGCATGCCGGCCTTGGGCAGCTTGTTGTCAGGGGCAGGCTCAAGCAGGAAGCGGTTGCCGTAGGAGCCTTCCAGCTTCTCGATGCGCCCGACACTGAGGTCGGGTGGGTTGCCCTCGGCGTGCTGGCCGGCTGTGGGGTGCTTGGGCGGCACAGTCATCCTCCTTGGAGTTGCGCAACGGGTGCGAGCCGCGGATGGCGAGAAGTGCCAATCCAGTGGGGCGCTTGGCTGGCGATTATAAGTGCGCCCATAGCCTTACGGTGAGGGCGCCCAGCTCGGGCTGCATGGTAGGCGGTGTAGATCAGGTGACAGGAGGGGAGGGGGGCGACTCGCGGGCTTGCTGTGGTGGTGCACTCACGGCGCGCCCTTGCTCGGCAGCCTCCGGCATCAAGGCAAGTGCGGCCCACAAGGAAGCACACGCCGCCGAAGGCTCTATCTGTCGAGGAAGCGCTAGCCTGATGAATGCTTGTCAGCTCACCACGGGAAAGGAGCCTGATATGACCGACGGCTATGACCGGCCGGGAGACGAACCGCCGTTGCCACCACCGGGCCCAAGCTCGGGTGACCCTTCTGCAGGTGCTGGATATCAGCCTCCCGCAAACCAGCCTCCCACGAACGGGCAGAGCGGAGGCAGTGGCTGGGCGATAGCAGTTGGCGTTGCGTTGGTGATTGGGCTCATCGTTGTGGTGGTCGTATTGGCTACCAAAAGCAGCTCTAAACAAACCCCAACGATCACCAGCCAATCGCTCAGCATTGGTCACTCTACGACGGTCAATCCGACGACGGTCACTCAGCAGACGACGGTGACTCAACCGACCACGACCGTGACCACACCTGCCAAGACTGTTACCGCTCCAACTACCACTACGACAACGACGGCGACCGGTACGACCAGCAAGCCGGCGACCACCGCCACAAGTCCGAGCCCAGCTACCCCGTAGGCACTGGGCTCGCGACTGGCGGCAGGGCGTCCTGCGCCTCGTACTGGCCGAGCAGTCGGCTCTCATCGTCCTTGCCGGGGAACATAAAGAAGATCAGCGCGGCGCCGACCACGATGGCGATGATTCCGGCCACATATGACCAATCGGCCCCAGACACGAATGAGGACCGCGCCGCTGCTGTGATGGCATTCGCATAGTGCGGGTACTGACTGGCCACCGATTCGGCGCTCGAGAAGGACTTGGTCAGCGCGTTCTGGACATTGTTGGTTATCAACGCCTTGTTAGGCGCCGAGGCAATCGCTTTCGATACTGCCGTTGCGAAGCCAGCTGTGAGTAGCGCGCCCATGATCGACTGGATGATCGCGCCCCCAAGATCGCGTTGCAGGTCGGCGGTTCCCGAGGCCATGCCAGCGCGTTTGACTGGCACAGACCCCGTCAATGAGTGCGAAGCGGGCGTACCGGCAAATCCAACGCCGATCCCGATAAAGCAATAGGCGAGGGCAACCTTCCAGTAGGGAATGCCTGTCTTCCACAGCAGCAGCATCGTGATGAACCCGAGCAGGCAGAAGA
>JBAPMC010000176.1:0-3854 GCA_049278415.1 Solirubrobacteraceae bacterium | reverse complement strand
CGTACGGACGTCGGCGCGAACTGACGGGCGCGCGCCGCGAGGGCTCGCACGAGACCTCGCGTGCTCCGACTGGCGCGCACGGCGCTCCTACACGGCCGAGGAGTTCACGCTGCCACAGTTGCTCGAGCTCAAGCGTTACTCGATCGCACTTGTGCTTCCCGCCCGCGAGGTTGCGGCGACGATCGGCCCAATCGCCGAACACGCCACCCGGCTGCTTGACGCCGGCCTGCTGGATGAGGCGCTTGTGGTCGACGCGGCTTCCCGGGACGAAACGGCGCGAATCGCCGAAGACGCGGGGCTGTCGGTCGTGCAGGAGGATGAGCTTTCAAGCGCGCTCGGGCCCGCGCGCGGTAAGGGCGATGCGATGTGGCGAGCATTGAAGGTAATCGGGAGCGACATCGTGGCCTTCGCCGATACCGACACCGAGGATTTCGGTGAGCAGTTCCTGCTCGGCATGTTGGGTCCGTTGCTCTGCGATCCCGCGGTGCAGCTCGTCAAGGGGTCCTTCCAGCGTCCTTTTCGCGCCGAGAGCACGCTCGTGCCGAACGGCGGTGGGCGAGTTACCGAGCTGATGGCTCGTCCTCTGCTGAATCTCCACGCGCCGGAGCTCGCTGTATTCGACCAGCCGCTGGCAGGCGAGACCGCAGCGAGGCGGGAGCTGTTGGAGCGGCTCCCGTTCAGCGCAGGCTATGGCGTTGAGATTGCGATGCTGATCGACGCATGGCGCCTGGTGGGCCTCGAGGGACTCGCCCAAGTCGATCTCGGGATCCGTCAAAACCGTCACCAGAGCTTGCGCGAGCTCTCTGCGATGGCCTACGCGGTCCTCGTTGCCGCCCAAACACGCTTTCTAGGACGCGACTTCGCCGACGGGCACGCCTGCGGCTCGATCTCCCTCCCTGCCCTGGACCATAAGGGTGCGATGGAGACCAGAGGAGTCACTGTCGAGGAACGCCCGCCGCTCGCGGCCATGCGCGGCGCTCCCTCATTGGTCACGGGAGACAATTAGTCCGACTGGCTATCGCCCACGTGCGCGATTGGTCCAAGGTGCCTTGTCTTCTTCTGTGAGTCATCGAAAGTGGCACGAATTGCCTTGTGCACTCTACGTCGCCTTTGGCTACCTATCAGACGTGTACCTTGACGGTTGCTGCCCACTCCTGGAAGCCTGTACGCTTTGACTGTCGTGCCGTTCGCGTGCGTGTTATGTGGTACGACGCCCGTCGGACGACATAGAACTCAGCTAGACCGTCTATTGATAGCCAAAGCCTCATCTTGGCCGCTATCGCTCACATCTGGATCGATTTCCCGTGCTCGATCATGGTGTGCACGCGCATCCTCGGTCATCCGCTCGGCCTCAACAGCACGTCGCTCCGCCGCAGCATGGCTTTGGCGGGCTTGGGCCGCACGTTCCTCGGCTTCCGCTTGGGCACGTTTTGCCTCAGCTGCCTGCTCGTCGGCTAAAGCCCGTGCACTCTCAGCCTGGATAGAGCGACTTCTCGCCCGCTCTCGAAGCTCTCCGGCCTGTTCACGCCGACCGTTGCGCCTGCGGCTCCCGGCACGAACGATGAGGGCGATAAGCAGCAGTACAACGACAGCGCCAACAACAAGTGCGATGACTGCTCCGGTGTTCACGATTCCTCCTCTTTATCCAGTGTCCATTGGTGACTGCTGAACTACCCCGTCAGATGGGCAAGGAAACGTGCCAATCTAATAAAAGCCACGCCTGAAGGATTCCAGGTTTGCGCTGCTGCACAGGCGGGTATGCGACGTTCATGACATTTGGAACCTCAATATTCTTCATAGCGGTCGGCGCGATTCTGCGTTACGCGGTAACGGCAAGCGTATCTGGTATTTCATTGACGACAGTAGGATTGATCTTGATGATCGTAGGAGTCATTGGCCTAGTGATCGCCTTGCTTTATATGCTCACCTCCAGGTCTCGTGGTCGTGTCGTTCGAGAGCGCGTAGTCGAGCGCGACCCGTATTAACCCGAAGCAGGCTAAACGTGCGGTTCCCGGTAGTTGGAGCCGCCGAGCTGTCGCCTGAGCTAGGGTTCCCGTGCGACGAATCGTACCTGTACCTGTGTGCTCGATCCCCAATGGCTCGTTCTGATCGTGTAGCCAACTGCGTGCGGTAGTTTGATCCGATGCTCGCCAACTCGAACATTCACCGCCACGGCGGGCGACTGCACAGCCATCCCAACAGCGGTCCTCACCGTCATCTCCGGCTCGTGCGTCGGTCCGCGCCCGCCGAGCTGGCACACGATCATGCAAATCGTGACGGGCGCGATCACACCCACGGCGCCGAGCACGGCCATTCTCACGGGCTCGTACACGACAGCATCAAGCGCTCCCAGCAGGGCATCCGTGCCGTCTCGTTTTCACTCGCAGTCCTGGGGCTCACCGCCATCGCTCAGACCCTCGTGTTCATCACCAGCGGCAGCATCGCTTTGCTGGCCGACCTGATCCACAACTTCGGTGACGCGCTGACCGCCGTGCCGCTCGGGATCGCGTTCGCGTTGCACTCCCAGGTCGCGGAGCGACGCGCCGGCCTGGCTGTCGTGGCCGCCATTTTCATCAGCGCGTGCGTCGCCGGTGTCGAGGCCATCAGCCGACTCGTTCACCCCTCCGCTCCAACCCATCTGGGGGCACTCGCGCTTGCCGGGGCCATCGGCTACGCCGGCAACTTCATCGCGTCGCGCATACGCCTGAGCGCCGGGCAAACGCTCGACAGCCCCGCACTTATCGCTGACGGGCATCATGCTCGCGCCGACGCCTACGTCAGCCTCGCCGTGATCGCCTCCGCAATCGTCGTAGCGCTCGGAGTCCCGGTCGCTGATCCGCTCATCGGCCTTGCGATCACACTCGTCATCCTGCGCATTACTTGGCAATCGTGGGCGACGGTGCGCGGACACCACACCCACTAGCCTCGTCTGGACGCCCATACATCTCAACCGGTGTTAGGATGAAGTGTGTCCGATGATCGCTGTGACCTACTTTGTCTGGACCTGCCCCGAGCGGAGGAGCTACGCAAGGGCCGCCTTGATCGCGAAGTCGCGGAAGACCTAGCCGACGGCGCCAAGGCGCTCAGCGATCCCACACGCCTGACGCTGGCCGTCGCTCTGCGTGATGGCGGAGAGTTGTGCGTCTGTGATCTGAGCTGGGTAGTCGAGCGTCCAGAGAACCTTGTCTCCCATCACGTTCGAGCATTGCGCTCCGCCAGCCTCGTACGCTCTCGCCGGGACGGCAAGATGGTGATGTACGAGCTCACCGACCGCGGCCACGCGCTGCTCGAGGTCATCCTCGCGGGGGTGGGAACTTGAGCATGCAGACCCCCGCGCTGCCCATGATCCAGGCTGGCGGCGGGACACGCTCGCAGCTGATCCGTCGCGCCAAGCTGCTTTCATGGCTGAGCCTGGCGTGGATGACGGTAGAGGGCGCCGTCGGCGTGACCGTGGGTCTCATGGCCGGCAGCGTGGCGCTGATCGGGTTCGGGTTGGACTCTGTGATCGAGGGCGCCGCGAGCGTCATCGTGATCTGGTGCTTCACAGGCGGACGCGAGTCCTCAGAGGCCGCCGAGGATCGCGCGCAGAAGCTCGTCGGTGTGAGCTTCTTCCTGCTCGCCCCCTACATCGCCGTGGACGCGACCCTCGCCCTTACCAACGGGGCTCACGCGATGACGAGCTGGGTCGGTGTCGCGCTGGCGATCGGGAGCATCATGCTGATGCCACTGCTGGGTCGGGCGAAGGCGAGCCTTGGAGCGCAGCTCGGGTCCTCCGCGACGGCGGGAGAGGGCGCGCAGAACATGCTTTGCGCCTATATGGCGGCCGGTGTGCTCCTCGGGCTGCTCGCCAACGC
>JBAPMC010000175.1:0-7314 GCA_049278415.1 Solirubrobacteraceae bacterium | reverse complement strand
TCGAAGGCTTCATGCTGGCGCTCGGCGAGGGCTTCTATTTCGCGGGACGCCAAAAGGCGCTCCAGGTTGGCAGCGAGGAGTTCATGCTGGACCTCCTCTTCTACCACCATACAACTCGACGCTTTGTGGTCATCGACCTCAAGATCGGACCTTTCAAGGCCGAGTTCGCGGGCAAGATGAACCTCTATGTCAACGCCGTGAATGAGCTGATCGCTCATGACGAGGACCGCGCGACGGTCGGCTTCATTCTCTGCACTGGTCGCGACGAGGCCGTTGCTCACCTGACCCTCCAAGGGATCGCCACACCGATTGCCGTGACGCGCTACACGGTCGGCGAGAGGGATGTCCTAATGGCTGATGAGGAGAGCGAGATCACCGAGGGCATTAAGCATGAGATGGAGGGCATCCGCCGTGTTGAGCAGCAGGTCACCAAGTTTGCCGCTCGCCGCGCGCGAGAGCTTGCGGCAGGTTCTGAGGAGCCTAAGCTGTAAAGCACAATGAGCACATTCTCGATAAGTTTCGCCTATGGCAACTGTCGGAGATGGGGCGCAATCCGGTTCGGAGGCGGATAGCTGGCTGCATGCTCGCTTGATCCCGACCTTCGGCATTCGGAGTCAGGACGAGCAAGAGAAGCGTGCGACTTCATGCCTCCTCGCGGTAATGCATGGGGTTCCTGAGTTCGGTCATGCGCTGCTCCGAGAGTTGGGTGCCCCCAAGTCACCAAGCATCGACACGTTTGCCGAGGTTCGCTTCAAGAACGCAGACGGCAAGGTGGACATCCCGGACGGGGCAATCGTGTGTCAGCGAGGCGCGAAGCGCTGGACATGTCTGGTGGAGGTCAAGACCGGCGCAGCGACGCTGAAGGACGAGCAGGTCGGCAAATATCTCGACGTCGCGCGCGATCACTGCTTCGACGGCGTGTTGACAATCTCAAACCAGATCACCCACAGCGCCTCCCAATCGCCGGTCGTGGTGGATCGTCGCAAGCTTCGCAAAACAGACCTTTGGCACTTCTCGTGGTGGCGCATCCTGACAGAAGCAGTGGTGCTAAGCCGCTACAGGGGCGTGTCGGATTCCGATCAGGCTTGGGTCCTTCGAGAGTTGATCCATTATTTGACCGGCCCGGCGTCGGGTGTCGCCGGGTTCGAGGACATGGGCAAAGACTGGGTTCCGGTGCGCACCGCAGCTCACGACGGGACGCTACGTGGCGGAGATCCCCGTGCGCGTCAGGTAGCGGAGCGATGGGACCAGCTCACCGAGTATCTGTGTCTCAGTCTGTCGCAGGAACTCGGGCGCAACGTAATGTCGGTTCGACCGCGCAAGCAGACGACTAGCGCCCGGCTCGACGAATTGGAAAAGGCGCTGGCTACCGACGGAGACCTTCGCGCGACTATCCGAGTCCCGGACGCCGTCGGCGACCTCCAGATACGAGCCGACCTCAAGTCTCGGCAAACGTCGCTCAGCGTCGACGTTGCCGCGCCCTCAGAGGGGCGTCCCAAGCCTCGCATCAACTGGTTGCTGCGTCAGCTCAGCGAGGCTTGGACAGACCTACGAATCGAGGTCTGGTACCCACACGCGCGAGAGACTGTTGCCGCGACCCTTGAGCAGTCACGCGAGCGGCCAGAGATCCTGCTCTTCCCCGCCGATCCCACACGTGAGCCTCGGATCTTTCGTCTTGACTCTCAGTCGGCCTATGGGTCAGAAGCGAGGTCGCGTAGAGGGCTCGTTCGTACGTGAGACGCGTGAACAGGCGGTGATGTTCTATCGCGACCTCGTGCAGAACCTGAAGGCATGGCAGGTGCGCCCACCCCAAATCCGCACCGAGGCTGCCATTGCGGACGGTAGTGATCCGCCGTCCGCCCCCGATCTCTTGCCGCTCACACCTGCGGACCATATGCTGCCGGCTCCCGCTAACGGCGACGCGCCGGACGATGATGCGGCTGGCGGGCTTGTGTCCGAGCCTCTGCCGGAGAGTCCGTTTCAAGGCTCCATTCAAGGTTCTGTTTTGAGCAAAATCGACCCCGACGATCCCGACACAACCCCAGCAACCACGGGCAATCCCGCCATACCCGACCCACCTTGGGCGACCTCATAACCCGAAGGTCGCAGGTCAAGGTCGATTGATGATCCGCTCTTGAGCTGATTCGCGGTTCGCAAGGGCCTAGGTGAGGCGACGGCGAACGTTGGCAAAGCCAACCTCTGGGCAAGAAATGGGCCAAGAACCCCACGGATCTCGGCCGATCTCGATGTCGCGAAACTGTTTTAACCGCGCCCCGCATACCCCAGCGGACCCTAGTGCGGGCTGATAACCCGACTCAAGTTCGCTAGGCGACGGCTCATCAGCCAGGCTGCGTACGATCCGCCGGTGAATGTCCGGCGCATGCATCCCCATGAGCTTGATTCGGCGGTCAGCGTGTGGCGCGAAGCAAACATCGCCCGTGGTGCCCCACATGGGCCAGAGCGCACCGCTCGTGTCCGCGCGAAGCTCTCAGCGTCAGATGCCCTGCCGTTCCTAGCGCTGCGACCAGGCATCGTGGGCATGGCACTGGCCGAGCCCGGACGGTTCGATGACGGCGTAGGCGAACTCGATCCTTCGCTCCTGCACATCTCAATGGTGTTCGTGCATCCCGCCGCACAACGCACGGGAGTCGGCCTTCCCTTGGTCCTTCATATTCTCGATGTCGCCGGTTCGCTCGGCTACCAGCGCGTCGGCGTCTGGACCGCCAGGGAGAACATGCCAGCCCGCAAGCTCTACGAGCGCGCTGGGATGACCCCCACTGGCAAGAGCGCTCACCTTCGGTCAGGAACACAACTCCAATACGCATGCTTTCTCTCAACGGCGAGCCGGCATGAGGGCTGTGGAGCTTGCTGACGTAGCCAGGATTGCTGACCGTGGCCGCGGTCAAATCCTCGACTTAATCGTGATTTAGCCTTGACCTCGGCGAGCAGAACAGCCGCCTATGCCGCTCTGTGCCTAGAGATGAGCGAAACCAACCGTCGCTCTACGGAACCGAAGGTCGGGAGTTCGAATCTCTCAGGGCGCGTCTTCGATGGGGCAAAATGCTCGTGGTCAAACTGGCTTAGCTCTGGAGAGTGTCTTCGAGCATCATTTATCGATGAGCTTGTCTTGCTCGGCGAGGTAGGGAGGGAGATACTTTGCGGCGATCTTGCGCGGCGGCGACCACGTCGGTGTGTCGGTGACTTCGGAGCAAAAGCCACGGTCTCCATCAAGACGGGCGGTGAGGTATAGCGGCTGCCCGTCGGTCAAAAGCATGCCTCGGATAACGGGGTCAAAAGGCTCCGCTATCACCGGGGCGCCAGCGAGCGCCGCGATCGACTGAGCGGCTGCATCGGCCTGCTGGGCTGCAATGCCACCGTGCTTGACGGGAAAGTCGGTCGCATCGCCGGCGGCGTAGATGGGTCCCACGTCGGGTACTCGCCCGTGAGCATCTACATGGATGAAGCCGTGCTCGCCCAGCGGGATGCCACGCACGGGAGGGCCGTAGAGCTCGGGCAGGGCAATCACCCGGTCGACCCGTAGGCGACGGTCGCCGGGGTTGATCACCACTTGTCCAGAGCTGGGTATCTCGACTTGAGCCGCATTGATCCTCTGAATGTTTGCCCGTTTGAGCAGCTCGAGGACCGCGTTGCTGGCAGCAGAGCCGAAGATCGCAAGGGGCGCCTCCTCGGGCGTGATGATCGTCGTGGCTAGCTCGATCTCCATGTCGTAAGCGCGCCCAACGCCCATCAGCGCGAGCTCATACAGCGGCAAAGGCCAAGCCATCCGGCCAGAAGCCACAAACGCGAGACTGTGAACGTAGCCACCCTCGATGTCCTGGATGAGACCGTGGAGGGTCTCATCCATATGCCGATCGTCGATCGTTATCGCATGCTCATAGCGCGCCCGAGCGTGGGCGCCGAGTGCCAACAGGAGCACGTCGTACTCGACCGTCGCAGCGCCCTTGGTGTGAATTGCTTGCTTGGAGGGCTCGATCCATTCGAGCTCATCGATCAGCAGCTCAGCACCGGCGTCGCGCACAATCGGAGCGAGCGGGTAGCGGCTAGCCTGACCATAGGCGAATGGCTCGAGGACGGTCATCGGCCTGTAGACGAACTCGGTGTTGGGTGCGATGAGGGTCACTTCGGTGCATTTGGGCGCAAGGTGAGCGAGCGCCAGCGCGCTCTCCAAGGCGGCAACACCTCCGCCGACGATGACCACTCGGAGGTTGCCGGCACGCGGGGCGTCTGGCGCATCGGGGCCGGAATCCCCAGACATTGCCACTAAACGGCTTTGCCGCTTGACACTGCTTGAGGGACTGTCGAATGGCGAGCCCGACCGTTCGTGTCGGTGAGAATCGAGAGCAGATCACCGACCCTCTCGACGCGGCCGACACGATCGGGCGCCTCAACACCGGATTGGATCGTGTAGCGGTTGCGCCGTCCGTTGCGCTCGCGCTCGATGTAGCCGCTGGTTACGAGCTCGGTGACGATGCGATGGGCGGCGCGTTCGGTAATTCCTACTCGCTCGCTGATCTCCCGCAAACGTACCCCCGGATCATGGGCAACACAGACGAAAACCTGCGCGTGGTTCGTCAGGAACTTCCAGCGGGGAGTCTCATCCTCGACCATCTGTCAAGAATAGCATCTCTAGATTCAGAATTCCTAGATTTTTATTTCCTAGACTTTTATTTCATGCTATGTTGTTCAGGTCCGCGGTGCTTCATCGGTCGCTGGCGCTCATGCGCACACCCACCGAAATGAGGTTCATCGTGCTCAGCTCAGTCATCCAGCAGCATCCGCCCGTTGGAACCACCGGCAACGGCGCAAGCCCCACCTTTCTCGCCGATCCCCTACTCAACAAAGGCCACCAAAGTGATCCTGCCAAGCCTGCGCCACGCAACCGGCTGCTGGCGAGGATCACCGGCCTGACCTCGATAGCCACATTCGCCGCCGCAGGCATCGTCGTCGTCGGCATTCTCGCCGTGGTGGGAGGCAACTACGACAAGCAGGTCGTACACGATCAACTCGTGCCGCAGAAGATCTTCTTTCCGGCTGCCGGTAGTCCGGCACTGCTGCCAGGCGTAAAGCAGTACGCGGGCCAGCAGCTCGTTAACGGCTCTCAGGCTAAGGCCTATGCGAACAACTTCATCAACGTGCATCTCTCCAAGATCGCCGGTGGCCAGACCTACGCCCAGGTCAGCACAGCAGCACTTGCCGCCCCAACGAATCCCAAGCTGGCCGAAGAGAAGGCGACGCTGTTTCAGGGCGAGACCCTGCGCGGTCTCCTGCTCAACGCGTGGGGATGGTCCCTCGTTGGCGCCATCGCCACCCTGGCCGGATTTCTTCTAATCGCCTTGGGAGCCATCCTGCTTCTGCTTCCGCTGGCTAACTGGCAGGTGAATCTCAGAGGCCGACATGCTGTGGCGGCTGAAGCATGACCCTCGAGTCCTGAGCGTCAGCGACCGTCGCTCACCAGTTGGGCGACGGTCGAGCACTCCTCACCACTATCCCCAGATGCGGTTTGTACATCCCGGCGCCTGCGTGTAGCGTACGCCCATGTCCTCTGAGTGGCCTGCGCTTCCCTACCCGGAGTGGAGTGCAACCTGCGACACGCTTCACGCGCACACTCAGGTGCTCGGCAAGCTGGCGGTGGCGCTTGCTCCGCCTGAGCCGCAGCTCCAGCACGCCGCCCTGCGGCTGACTGCTCGCGGCTGGGAGACGCTTGCGCTGCCTGCACCCGATGGCTCGGGAGCAGTCGTCGTGGCGCTCGATCTGCGCACCCACGAGGCCGTCGTCGAGCACAGCGGCGGCGGCGTGCGACGTGCCGCTCTTGGCCCCAACCGGCCGGTTGGCGAGGTCACGCGTGAGCTGTTGGCAGCAGTTCGCACGCTTGCGGGAGCTGTGGAGATCGACCCCACGCCGCAGGAGGTCTCCTGGAGCGTGCCGCTGGATGAGGATGACGAGCACTCGAGCTACAACCCTGCTCAAGTCGCTTCCTACTTTGCCGGCGCAACCCAAGCCGCGCTCGTGCTCGCAGCTCTACGTGCGCCATATCGCGGACGCTCAACGCCGGTAAATGCATGGTGGGGCTCGTTCGACCTTGCGGTGAATCTCTTCTCCGGGCTGCCTGCCGACCCCCCTTCGAAGGACTTCATCATGCGCAACGCCATGGATGCGCAGGAGGTTGCCATCGGCTGGTGGCCCGGCGACGGGAGATATGAAAAGGCAGCCTTCTATGCCTATGCGCACCCTGCTCCGGATGGGTTCTCAGACGCAAAGCTCTCGCCAACAGCAGCACGCTGGGAGGCTGCGCTTGGCGAGTATGTGCTCGACTGGGACGACGTGCGCACGAGCTCCAACCCGCATGCGTTCGCGCTTGACTTCGCTCGCTCAGCCTTCCGCCATGCCTGTCTGGTGTGCAATTGGGACCCGAAGCTCACCGCCAGCGCCGAAGGAACGCCGCCGCCGGTCGTCTGAGCTCACGCCGCTTCGCGATCTGCCCTCCAGCGGACTCAATCTGCCCTCGGGCCGCTACGCAACTGTCCTCAAGCCGCTTCGATCTGCCCCCGAAACCACTCGGAGCCCTCCACGCTCGCGCCCTCCGCGTGCACCCGGTCAGACAGCCAGTGATCTGAGGTCACAACTCGCACGAGTCCCGGCTCGGGCTCAGCCTTCAGCAAGCGCACGATCTCATCGTCGGCGGAATCGCGTCGGGGACGCGGAGCGTGTGCCACCACAATCACAGTCGAGCGGATCGGCGGCCTTGGTGGCTGCTCGAACACCACGGTGACATCCTCCCCGCCGTAGGCCGCCCATCGCTCGAGCAGGTCCACGAGCCGCACCATCGCGGCATGGCGGTCCTCCCACCAGCCGTCGGGCCGTGTCCCAATCACGTTCATTCCATCCACCAGCCAGCGCATCGAGGGAGCAGCCTATGGCGCGAGGCAGTCAGTTTGCGCTATGCACGAGCGGCTGCACGGGGCGCAGCCCTAGCTCGGTCACGGCTCGTGCCGAGCAAACAATCAGATCGAGCGTGGAGCAATCCTCGAGCTCCACGAGCAAGTCGCCCCGTCGATCCTCCACGAGAGTCCGCTCAATGTGAAACAGCGTCTCACCATCCGTCAGATAGCCGCCATCGAACGGGAGTGGGGAGGAGCTACCCTTACTGTCTGCCTGATCCGGCGTGTCTGTCTGATTGATGTGAGGCATGGCTGCAACCTACCCGTTTCGCTCGACACTGCCTTCGGTAGCGGCTGCTGGTCCTTCTGCGGAGAAGAGCGCTGGACTGTCTGCGGAAAATCACTGGTGCAGCCT